>NZ_JBHXML010000034.1:0-92605 GCF_042720345.1 Kitasatospora sp. NPDC058478
CCTCCCGGCCCGGGGCTCGGGCGCAGGAACGCGGGGGATCAGGCCTCGGAGGACGCCTCGGCGGCGACGATCTCGCGGCCGCCGGAGCGCGGGCCGCGCAGTACGGCCAGGTAGGCGACGCCGATGCCGATCAGCGCCCAGACCACCAGGACCACGATCGGCATGCCCAGGTTGGTGGAGCCGAAGTAGGCGATCGACTTGGTGGCACTGGTCCCGGCGCCGTTCGGGATCAGCGAGCCGATGGCCCGCCAGAACGGCGGCATCATCGGTGCCGGGTAGACGCCGCCGGCGCTCGGGTTGCCCAGCACCACGAAGATCAGCACCGCGACGCCGATGCCGATGACGTCGAACAGGCACTGCAGCGCCATGGTGAACGCGCCGACCGTGAACACCACCAGGGCGCCGATGCCGGTCAGGGCCAGGATCGAGCCGGGCAGCGCGTCCAGCACCGGTCCGGCGATGATCGTGCCGCCGAGGCCGGCGCCGACCGAGTACAGCGCCAGCACACCGAGGCGGATCAGCAGGCGGTGGACGTTGGCGGGCTTGGAGCCGGCGCTGATGCCGAGGATCGAGGCGACCAGGTAGCCGCCGACGCACCAGCCGATGACCAGGTAGAACGCGGAGAGGCCGTTGGTGTCGCCCTTGGCGAGCGGCACGACGTCCTCGACCTTGACGGTGCGGCCCTGGGCCTTGTCCAGCGCGGTGGTGATGGACTCGGCGGCCTTGGCGGCGGAGGTGCCGCGGGCGCCGCCGACCAGCAGGGTGTCCTCGGTGCCGGTCGGGTTCACGACCAGCGCGGCGTAGATCTTCTGGTCCTTGATCTGCTGGGCGGCCGTCTCGGCGTCCGGGGCGGTGACGGCCTTGACGGCGTCGTCCGGCACGGATTCCAGCGCCTGGACCAGCTTGGGGGCGACCTGCGGCGGGGCGACCACCGCGATCGACAGCTCGTGCGGGGCCGGGTGGTGCAGCGCCCCGACGTACGAGGTGATGAAGCCGAGCTGCAGCAGCAGCACGCCGATCACGAGCAGTGCCGCACGCGGTGTGACCGCGCCCTTCAGTTCAGCGACGAAACCCTGCCCCGGGGCGGCCATCCACATCTCCTTGTGTATTGGGGGAAAACGGATACTTCATACCATGAACTAGTTAGCTTGTCGCACCCCACGCGCCGCCTTCCAGCCAGTGCGGCTGCGGGATACTGGCGCGGTGAGTGACGAGGAATCCCTGCTGGCGGTGGAGCGCGAGGTCGCGCTGATGTTCCGGCGGGGCCGGGCCCGAGTGGCGGAGCTCTCACGCCGGGTGCACCCCGAGCTGGAGGGGATGGCGTACAGCATGCTCGGCTACATCGAGCAGGCCGGGAGGGTGCGGGTGACGGACGTCGGCGTGCACTTCGCGGTCGGCAAGGCCACGGTGAGCCGGCAGATCCGGGCGCTGGAGGAGCTGGGCCTGGTGGCCCGGGAGACGGATCCGCTGGACCGCCGGGCCGCGCTGGTCTCGCTGACCGAGGACGGGCGGCGGCGCTACCTGGCGGCCCGGGACGTCCGGATGCGGCGGGTGCGGGAGCTGCTGGGCAGCTGGTCGCCGGAGGACGTGGACCGCTTCGCGGTGCTGCTGCACCGCTTCAACGACGTGATCGGGGAGCCGCCGGCGGAGTGACCGGGGGGCGGGTCGCGGCGGCTGGATCCAGGCCTGGGGGCGCGGCCTTTACTTGGGCTTGAAGAAAGTTGCCTTAGTCAACCATCGGGCCTATGGTTGCGTAAGGCAACAATTTTCCCTGCCTGCGCACCCCCCGCCCCCGCTCACTCCTCCCGCCGAAGGACCCAGATGACCGTCACAGCCGAGGCGACCGTCGGAGCCGCCGTCGACGATCAACCGATGACCCACCGGCAGGTGATGGAGGCGCTGTCCGGCCTGCTGCTCGGCCTCTTCGTGGCCGTGCTCTCCTCGACCGTCGTCTCCAACGCCCTGCCGCACATCCTCACCGACCTGCACGGCGGCCAGTCCGCCTACACCTGGGTGATCACCGCGGCCCTGCTGACCCTGACCGCCTCCACCCCGATCTGGGGCAAGCTCTCCGACCTCGTCAGCAAGAAGCTGCTGCTCCAGATAGCCCTGCTGATCTACATCGCCACCTCCGCCCTGGCCGGCCTCTCCCAGAACACCGCCGAGCTGATCGCCTGCCGCGCCCTCCAGGGCATCGGCGCCGGCGGTGTGGTCGCGCTGGGCCAGATCTGCCTGGCCGCGATGGTCCCGCCGCGCGAGCGCGGCCGTTACAGCGGCTACTTCGGCGCGGTCTTCGCGCTGGCCACCATCGGCGGACCGCTGATCGGCGGCGTCATCGTGGACACCTCGTGGCTGGGCTGGCGCTGGTGCTTCTACGTCGGCATCCCGTTCGCGCTGGCCGCGATCCTGGTGGTGCAGCGCACCCTCAAGCTGCCGGTGGTCAAGCGCAAGGCGAAGATCGACTACCTGGGCGCGCTGGTCATCACCGGCGCCGTCAGCCTGCTGATGATCTGGATCACGCTGGCCGGCACGAACTACGACTGGCTGTCCTGGCAGACCGCCGCGATGGTCGGCGGCGGCCTGCTGCTGGGCGCCCTCGCCGTGGTGATCGAACGCCGCGCCGCCGAGCCGATCATCCCGCCGGACCTCTTCAAGTACCGCACCGTCACCCTGGCCGCGGTGGCCAGCGTGCTGGTCGGCGTCGGGATGTACGGCGCGACCACCTTCCTCAGCCAGTACTTCCAGCTGGCCCGCGCCAAGTCCCCGACCATGGCCGGCCTGATGACCCTGCCGATGATCCTCGGCCTGGCGCTCGCCTCCACCGTCGCCGGCCGGCTGATCACCAAGTACGGCAAGTGGAAGGCCTACCTGGTCGCCGGCACGGCGCTGCTCGCGATCGGCTTCGGCCTGCTCGCCACCGCCCGCGCCGACACCGACTACAAGCTGCTCTGCGTCTACATGGCGATCACCGGCATCGGCCTCGGCCTGACCAGCCAGAACCTGGTGCTCGCGGTGCAGAACACGGTGCCGCGCCACGAGCTCGGCGCGGCCAGCTCCGTGGTGACGTTCTTCCGCACCATGGGCGGCGCGATGGGCGTCTCCGCGCTCGGCGCGCTGATGAACAGCAAGGTGACCCACTACCTCGCGGAGAACCTGGCCGCCGCGCACATCCCGGCCGCGAGCGCGGCCGGCGGCGGGGGCATCCCGGACCTGCACAAGCTGCCCGCCCCGATCGTCCCGCTGGTGACGGACGCGTTCGGGCACGGCGTCGGCACCGTCTTCCTGTGGGCCGCGCCGTTCGCGGCGCTGGCCTTCGTCACGGTGCTGTTCATCCGGGAGACCGCGCTGAAGACCAGCCAGCAGGGCTGACTCCGGGCGGGGATGCGCGAACGGGCCGGGGAGTGTGGATCACACTCCCCGGCCCGTTCGGTTCGTCCCGCGCGCGCGGACGGCGGGAACCGTCGGCCACGCGCTACGGCGCGGCGACCAGGACCACGCGCTACGGTGCGGCGATCAGGACCAGGCCGTAGACGACGGCCGCGGCGCAGAGGCCGAAGCAGGCGTAGGCGCCGGCCAGGGCCAGCCGGCCGCCGCCCGGCTCCTGGGCGGCCTCGCCCTCGCGGGCGCTCAGCGCGGCCTCGCGGCGGGACAGGGCCAGGATGCCGAGTGCGAAGACGGAGACCACGGCGACGGTGATGCCGAAGCTGGCACCGGCGGTCTGGGCCAGGGCGTTCCACTTGATGTGCATGGCGGGTGCTCCTCAGCCTGCGGCGCTCAGGCCGCGACCGTGGTCGAGGCGGGGGTGGGGGCGTTCGCGGGGGCGGCGGTGGTGGGGACCTCCACCGGGGTGACGTCGTTGACGTCGTTGACGTTGTCCGCGCTGATCGGCTGGCGGCGGGAGATCAGCCACATCGCGCCGGAGCCGGCCACCAGCACGGCGCCCACCAGGACGATGCCCCAGGTGCCCTGGCGGACCAGCAGCGCGGCGCCGCCCGAGACCAGCGCGGCGGCCGGCAGGGTCAGCGCCCAGGTGTAGACCATGCGGCGCACCAGGCTCCAGCGCAGCTCGGCCTTCGGGCCGCCGAGGCCGGCGCCCATGATGCCGCCGGAGCAGACCTGGGTGGTGGAGAGGCCGAAGCCCATGTGCGAGGAGGTCAGGATGACGGTCGCGGCGGCCGACTCGGAGGCGAAGCCCTGCGGCGCCTTGATGTCGGCGAGGCCCTTGCCCATCGAGCGGATGATCCGCCAGCCGCCCATGTAGGTGCCGAGCGCGATCGCGGCGCCCGCGGAGATGATCACCCAGGTGGGCGGCAGCGCGCCGTGCGGCAGGGCGCCGACCGACACCAGGGTCAGGGTGATGATGCCCATCGTCTTCTGGGCGTCGTTGGTGCCGTGCGCGAGCGAGATCAGCGAGGACGAGAAGATCTGGCCGGTCTTGAAGCCCTTGGTGGCGGTGGTCTCGTTGCCCTTGCGGGTGATCGCGTAGGCCAGCTTGGTGGCGCCCCAGGAGGCCAGGCCGGCGACCAGCGGGGAGGCGATCGCGGGGATCAGGATCTTGGAGAGGACGGTGTCGAAGTTGACGCCGTTCATGCCGACACCGACGACGGTGGCGCCGATCAGGCCGCCGTACAGCGCGTGCGAGGAACTGGACGGCAGGCCGCGCAGCCAGGTCAGCAGGTTCCAGAGGATCGCGCCCGCCAGTGCGGCGAAGATGATCTCGGGGTGGATGCCGCTCTTCTCGTTGACGATGCCGCCGGAGATGGTGGTGGCGACCTTCACGGACAGGAACGCGCCCGCGAAGTTGAGGACGGCCGCGATGGTGACCGCGACCTTCGGCCGGAGGGCTCCCGTCGCGATGGAGGTGGCCATCGCATTGGCGGTGTCGTGGAACCCGTTGGTGAAGTCGAAGGCGAGCGCCGTGATGATCACAACGGCTACCAGGAACGAGATGTGTTCCATACCCAAACAATCGTCGTAGTTGTCGCACGGACGTTGGTGTCGTCGCGACCGTAGGTCTGTTTGGTAAACGGAAGGTGAACTGAGCCGGGAATCGTGGTTCCGCTGGTGTCCCGGTGGTGTCCGGAAGCTTTCGGAAGGGTGTCGGCGGTCGCGCTGAGCTGGACATTAGCGAAGTTCGCCCCGGTTCGCTCCGGTTTGCTGAGAGCTGTCTCACAGATCAACCGAGAATTAACCTCCCAGTCCGGATGCGCCCTGTTTCCGGTGAGTAACCCGTGGGAGGATCTGCGGGATCCGGGGACGCCGGTGACAGGCTGGGGCGGGGAGGACCAACCCATGGGCGGGGCTGCACAGCGCACTGAAACGGCAGTCGTACGGCCCTGGCTGCGGGCGGCACTGCGCTGCGGAGCCGCCCTCGCGGCCGCCGCGCTCGCCCTCCCGCTCGCCGCGCAGGCCGCGTACGCCGCCCCCGACCCGGGCGCCTCGATCACCGCGGCCAGTCCGGGCGACGACCCGCTCGCCGCCGCCAAGGCCACCCTCGGCCCGCTGCTCGACCAGCTGCACGCGCTCTACCAGAGCGCCGAGACCGCCACCGAGCAGTACAACGGCGCCGTCGCCAAGGTCGCCGAGCAGCAGGCCGCGCTCACCGACCTCCAGGGCAGGATGGACCGCCAGCAGAAGCAGGTCGACGCCGGCACCGACATCGCCTCCCAGCTCGCCGCCGCCCAGTACCGCAACGGCGCCGCCTCCGCCTACGCCGAACTGCTGCTCTCCAAGGACCCGTACGAGGCCGTCACCATCGCGGAACTGCTCACCGCCGCCAGCCGCTCGCAGTCCGAGTTCCTGGACCGGCTGAAGACCGACCGCGAGGCCCTCGCCGGCCTGACGAAGCAGACCGAGGACGCGCTCAAGACCTCCCAGACGCTGGTCACCCAGCAGGACGCCGCCAAGGCCAAGGTCGCCACCGACCTCGCCTCCGTCGAGCAGCTGGTCTCCTCGCTCACCGGCGCCCAGCGCACCGAACTGGAGAAGCTGGAGAAGGCCAAGGCCGACGAGGCCCAGCTCGCCTTCCTCGCCTCCGGCGCCCTCGGCAAGGGCGAGCGCACCCCGTCGGCGGTCGGCCGCACCGCCATCGCCTTCGCGCTCGCCCAGCTCAACAAGCCGTACCTGTGGGGCGGCGCGGGGCCGGACTCCTTCGACTGCTCGGGCCTCACCTCGCAGGCCTGGCTGCACGCCGGGCTGCCGATCCCGCGCACCAGCCAGGAGCAGTGGGCCCAGCTCCCGCACATCGCGCTGAACCAGCTGCGCCCCGGCGACCTGGTCATCTACTTCGAGGGCGCCACGCACGTCGCGATGTACATCGGCGGCGGGCTGGTCGTCCAGGCACCCCGGCCGGGCGCCGTCATCAAGGTGTCGCCGATCGGCTCGATGCCGATCCTCGGGGCGGTGCGGCCCGACCCGTCCGGCGCGGCGGACGAGGCCGGCGGCAGCTGGAAGGTGCCCGACCTGCCCGCCGGCTGGGACACCGTCACCCCGATCGCGCCCAGCCCGGCCAACCAGGTCCCGGCCGCCCCGGCCCCCGGCACGCCCGCCAACCCGCCGGCCACCCCGGGCACGCCGTCCACCACCCCGGGCACGCCCGCGGACACCGGCACCGGCACGCCGTCCGGCACCGGGACCGGAACGCCCACCGACCCGGGGACGCCGTCCGGCACCGGCACCACCGCCCCCGGCACGCCCACGCCCACGCCCACGCCGACCCCGACCGGGACGGGCACGCCCACCCCGACCGGGACGGGCACCCCGGCGCCGACCGGCACGGGCCCGGCGACGCCCGCCCCGACCGGCACCGGCACCGGCACCGGCACCCCGGGTTCCACCGGCACCGCGGCCTCCACCACCACCGGCTCGGCGAGCGCCGGGGCCCCGGGCAGCGCCACCGCGACACTGCCGCTCGGCAGCAACTAGGCCCTAGGTCCGGACAGGACCTGAGCCATGACGAAGGCCGCCCGGCGTCCACGGACACCGGGCGGCCTTCGCGTGCGTCACGCCGGGGCGCCGGTGTCCGGCTCGAAGCGGACGACCACGGCCTTGGAGGTCGGCGTGTTGCTGATGTCGGCGGTGGAGTCCAGCGGGACGAGCACGTTGGTCTCCGGGTAGTAGGCCGCCGCGCCGCCGCGGGCCACCGGGTAGTGGACCACCCGGAAGTGCGGGGCGCGCCGCTCGACGCCGTCCCGCCACTCGCTCACCAGGTCGACGAAGGCGCCCTCGGCCAGGCCCAGTTCGGCGGCGTCGGCCGGGTTGACCAGGACCACCCGGCGGCCGCCCTTGATGCCCCGGTAGCGGTCGTCCAGGCCGTAGATGGTGGTGTTGTACTGGTCGTGCGAGCGCAGCGTCTGCAACAGCAGGCGGCCCGGCGGGACCTCGGGGGCGGTGAGCGGGTTGACGGTGAAGTTGGCCTTCCCGGTCGCGGTGGGGAAGGTCCGGGAGTCGCGCGGGCCGTGCGGCAGGGTGAAGCCGCCGGGGCGGCGGACCTTCTCGTTGTAGTCCTCGAAGCCGGGGACGACCCGGGCGATCCGGTCCCGCAGGGTGTCGTAGTCGGCGGCGAAGTCCTCCCACGGCACGGTGTCCCCGGGGCCGAGGACGCTGCGGGCGAGCCGGCAGACGATCGCGGTCTCGGAGAGCAGGCCCGGGGCGGGCGGGCGCAGGCCGCCGCGCGAGGAGTGCACCTGGCCCATCGAGTCCTCGACGCTGACGAACTGGGCGCCGGCGCCGCTGACGTCCCGGTCGGTGCGGCCCAGGGTGGGCAGGATCAGTGCGCGGGCGCCGGTGACCACGTGCGAGCGGTTGAGCTTGGTGGAGACGTGCACGGTCAGCCGGCAGCGGCGCATCGCCGCCTCGGTGACGTCGGTGTCCGGGGTGGCCGCGACGAAGTTGCCGCCCATCGCGAAGAACACCCCGACCCGGCCGTCGCGCATCGCCCGGATGGTGTCCACCGAGTCGAGGCCGTGCGCGCGCGGCGGCTCGAAGCCGAACTCCTTGCCGAGCGCGTCCAGGAAGGCCGTCGAGGGCCGCTCGAAGATGCCCATCGTCCGGTCGCCCTGGACGTTGCTGTGCCCGCGTACCGGGCAGACCCCGGCGCCCGGGCGGCCGACGTTGCCGCGCAGCAGCAGGAAGTTGACCACCTCGCGGATGGTCGGGACGGCGTGCTTGTGCTGGGTGAGGCCCATCGCCCAGCAGACGATGATCTTCCGGGAGCCCAGCACCAGCCGGCCGAGCTCCTCGATCTGCTCCCACGGCAGGCCGGTCGCGGCGAGCACCTCGGCGCGGTCGGTCGTGCCCGCCTGCGCCTCGAACTCCTCGAAGCCGTGGCAGTGTTCGGTGACGAAGGCGCGGTCGACGCCGTCCTGCTCCAGGATCATCCGGTTGAGCGCGCGGAACAGCGCCAGGTCCCCGCCGAGGCGGATCTGCAGGAACAGGTCGGTCAGCTTGGTGCCGTGGCCGACCAGGCCGCGCGCGTGCTGCGGGTTCTTGAAGCGCTCCAGGCCGGCCTCCGGCAGCGGGTTCACGCTCACGATGGTGGCGCCGGCCCGCTTGGCGCGCTCCAGCGCGGAGAGCATCCGGGGGTGGTTGGTGCCCGGGTTCTGGCCGGCCACGATGATCAGGTCGGCCTGGTAGAGGTCCTTGAGGCTGACGCTGCCCTTGCCGACGCCGAGCGTCTCGGTGAGCGCCGAGCCGGACGACTCGTGGCACATGTTGGAGCAGTCCGGCAGGTTGTTGGTGCCCAGCCGGCGGGCGAACAGCTGGTACGCGAAGGCGGCCTCGTTGCTGGTCCGCCCGGAGGTGTAGAAGGCGGCGCCGTCCGGGGTGTCCAGGGCGCGCAGCTCCTCGGCGATCAGCGCGAAGGCGTCGTCCCAGGAGACCGGCGTGTAGTGGGTGGCGCCCTCGTCGAGCAGCATCGGCTGGGTGAGGCGGCCCTGCTGGCCCAGCCAGTAGCCGGAGCGCTCGGCCAGCTCGGCGACCGGGTGGGCGGCGAAGAACTCGGCGCGGATCCGGCGCTCGGTGGCCTCCTCGGCGACGGCCTTGGCGCCGTTCTCGCAGAACTCCGCCGTGTGCGTCTTGCCCGGTTCCGGCCAGGCGCAGCCGGGGCAGTCGAAGCCGTCCGGCTGGTTGACCTTGCGCAGCGTGGCGAGGGTGCGCAGGGGGCCCATCTGCTCGGCGGCCATCCGCAGGCTGTGGCCGACCGCGGGCAGCCCGGCCGCCGCGTGCTGGGGCGCGGACACCTCGGGGGCGTCCTGCGCCGGGTCGCTCTGCGGGGCCTGCTTGGCCATGACCGCTTCTCCTCGGCTCTGCTCGTCCGGCGGCCGTGACACCGGGGTGACACCGGGCCCGCCGGGCCCGCCGCTTCGTCGCGGGGGCTCGGGGCCCCATCCTTCCACCCGGGTACGGACGGGGGGAGGGGGGTCGAACGGGTCTTCGGGCCCCGAACCTGCGACCGGGCCGCTCCCGGGGCCCGCCGTCAGGCCCCCCTCGTCCGGCCGGAGGGCGGGCGCGGCGGTGGCGGGGTGCGCTGACCGCACGGCGGAGCAGGGGCGGCGACCGCCGACCGCGCGGCGAGGCGGGTGCCTTGGCGGCGGCGGGCGGGCGGGGGATCGACGACGGGCGCCGGGGCGGCGGCCGGGAGCGCGGCCAGTGCCCGCAGCAGCGCGCGGGCGGCGGCGTCGTTCTGTCGGAATCCCGGGGAATCGGTGCGGGGCCGGGCGAAGGCGGCGGCGGCGCGCAGGCTGGTGTGCGGGCCGAGTGCGGTGCGCCGCGGGTGCGGGGCGCCGCCCAGGGCCGGGTCGAGCAGTCGGCTGTCGCCGGGGGCGATGGTGACCAGGCCGGAGCGGTGGGTGTACTCCTCGTCGGCGACCACCTCCTCCACGAGCCGCCCGGCGCGGTGCAGTTCGCGCAGCACCGGGTCGAGGGTGCGGGTCAGCTGGTGCTTGGGCAGGTACGCCTCGACCAGGGCGGTGGCGGTGATGCGGTGGCCCGGCACGGTGTCGCCGCCGGCCCGCCAGGTGCCGGTGGCCTCGTCCCGTTCGACCCGGACGCCCGCGCCCAGGAAGCGCACGATCCCGGCCTCGGACAGGGCGAGCAGCTGGCGCAGCCGGAAGCCGGGCGGGCCGGAGGCGAGGTAGCTGAAGTAGCCGAAGAACCACCCGTCCACCTCTTCGGCGACCGAGCGGGCGGTGAGCCGGCCGGTCGCGAGGATGCGCGGGAGCTGGCCGAACAGCGAGAGCAGGGCGAGGAAGGCGCCGAGGTCGGCGCTGTGCGCGGGGTCGGCGCGGCGGTCGGCGTCGGCGGTGACGTAGGCGCGCAGGTGCTGCTGGAGTTCCTCGGCGGAGCCGAGTTCGACGCCGGCCAGCGGGTGGTCGAGTCGTTCGAAGTCGATCCGGTCGGCCGGGTCGGGTACCGCCTCGGCGACCAGGGCGGCCAGGTCGGGGGAGTACCAGTCGTGCCGGTCGAACCGGGCCAGGAACTCCGGCCAGGGCAGCGCGGTGCGTTCGGGGTGGGCGTGGAACAGCTCGTGGTAGTGCCCGAAGGCGGTCTCCTTGGCCATCGACGGCCAGAAGTCGCGCCGGAGTTCGAGCGGCCCGTCGGTGGCGAGGACGGCGTCCACGGCGGCCGCGTCGAAGTACCGGGGGAGCGGGGCGGGCGGCCCCTGGAGTCGGTAGTCGGTCTTGGAGTGGTACGGGACGCCGCGCCGGGATCCGAGGTGCAGCACCGGTTCGCGGCCGGACGGGCGGTAGCGCAGCCCGTCCCCGGTGGGCTCGAAGCGGCCGCCGCGCCCTTCGGTGAGCAGGGCGACCAGGTCGACGGAGGCCAGGCCGAGGCCGCGCAGCACGACGTGCTCGCCGGGGGCGATGCCGTCCAGGTCGGCGTCGGCGGAGTAGGCGGGCGGGAGGTGGAAGCGGCCGTGCCGGGCGGCGAAGTCGGCGTCGGCGGCGTACCGGGGGTGCGGGGTGGAGTCGAGGTGGCCGAGGGTGAGGGCGACGTGGTCGGCGGTGAGCGTCCGGCCGGTGAGGTGGACGGTCTGCGGGCCGTCGGGCGGGCCGTCGATCCGCCGGACGGTGTCCCGGTGCACGGTGACCGTGACGTGCGGCGGCAGGTCGGCGACGGCGCGGCGGAACGCCCAGTCCAGGTAGGCGCTCTGGGCCCGGCGGGTGGGGAAGTCGGTGGGCGCGAGGGTGTCCAGTTCGGCCCGGACGGCCGGGTCGGCGACCTCCCGGTAGGGCGCGAACTCCCGCCGCCGGAGCGCCCATTGGGCCAGCGAGGGGCCCGGGCGGACCGGCCCGTCGATGGTCGAGCGCTCGTCGGTGAACATGGTGACGTCCTCGGCCATCGAGTTCATCCGCAGCAGCGGGGACTGCTCGTGGCGCCAGATCCGGCCCGCGCCGGGCGGGTGCGGGTCGACCAGGTGGACGTGCAACGGGCGTTCGGCGGGCAGGAGTTCGGCCGCGTTGGCGGCGATCCGTTCCAGCAGCCCGGTGCCCCGCGGGCCCGCGCCGACGATCACCAGGACACTCATGCGGCCACCTCACTTCGCTCGGCAGGCGCTTCGCGCAACACGCACCTCTCGATGATTCGCTCGCTCCGCTCGCTCATGCGCCCACCTCGCTTCGCTCGGCAGGCGCTTCGCGCAACACGCACCTCTCGATGATTCGCTCGCTCCGCTCGCTCATGCCGCCACCTCGCGCAGCCGTCGCAGGGCGGCCCGGGTCCGCTGGAACGGGGTGGGCGGCAGGCCGTCCCGGGTGGCGCCCTTGGCGTAGTGGCGCTCGACGTAGTACTGCCCGACGGACAGCAGGGTGGTGACCACCAGGTACCAGATGGTGGCGACCACCAGCATCGGGATGACCCGGTACGACTGCAGGTAGACCAGCTGCACCGAGTAGAGCAGGTCGGAGACGGCCAGCACGCTGACGATGCTGGTGCCCTTGAGCGCGCTGATCAGCATGTTCCCGGCGGTCGGCACGATCGAGCGCATCGCCTGCGGGACGACGATCCGGCGCAGCACCCGCCACCGGCCGAGGCCGAGCGCCGAGGCGGCCTCCAGCTGGCCGCGGTCGACGGACAGGATGCCGCCGCGGATCACCTCGGCGGCGTACGCGGTCTCCAGCAGGGTGAGGCCGATGACGGCGGTGAGGGTGGGGCCGATCAGGTTGACGGTCTTGACGGTGACGAACTCGGGGCCGAACGGGATGCCGAGGCCGAGGGTCGGGTAGAGCGCGCCGATGTTGAAGAAGAACAGCAGCTGCACCAGCGGCGGGGTGGAGCGGAAGATCCAGATGTAGCCCCAACTCAGGGTGCGCAGCACCGGGTTGCCGGACATCCGCATGACGGCGAGGCCGGTGCCGAGGACGAAGCCGAGGGCGAGGGTGACGGCGGTGAGCCAGAGGGTCAGGGTGAGGCCGTTGAGCACCGACCCGGCGGTGAACCAGTCGGCGACCACGTCCCACTGGAAGGCCTTGTTGCGCACCACGGAGTTGACGGCCATCGCGGTCAGCAGCAGCGCGATCCCGGCGCAGACCCACTGCCCGGGCCGGCGGCGGGCGACGATCCGGGCGCCGGGGTCGGGCGGCGGGCCGGGGCGGTCGGAGGCGGAGGCGGAGGTGGAGGCGGCGGCGGGGGTGGGCGTGGAGCGGGCGGGGAGGAGGTCCTGCGGGCTGGCCATGGCGGCGGCTCCTGGCGGAGGTGCGGGCGGGCGGGAGGTACGGGTGTGGTCACGTACGGCCGTCGCACCGGCCCGTGTCCCTCAACACGGCCGGCGCTGTGCACTGCACTCCGCCGTGATCGTACGCATGCGCGATCGACGGCTGTCAAGGGTGGTCCGGGCCCTGGCCGGGGCCCGGCGCGGACCGGTCGCAGGGCGACAGGAGATCGCAACAGAGCGGCAATGATGGGTGGTTGACGGACCACTTGGCAGGCTGTTCAACTTGAGGCCATGTACGCCGAGCAGCCCCTGGTCACCCGCGACCACATCGACTTCGGTCGGGTGTGGTCCGCGGCGTGTCGCGGCTGACCCGGCAGCGGGCCGCCCGTCCGGCCCTCTGATCTCCCGCGGGGACCCCTCCCTCGGTCTGCCCCGCCGCGGGCCGGGACCAGCCGTCCGCAGCTGACGGCGTCCCAGGCGCACGCTGCCGTCCGACGACCGCGCACTGAACTCCGGCAGTACTCCCTCGTCCACGCCTGCCTCCCACCTCCTCCCGCCGCGCGAGCGCCGACCCCACCGTCGGCGCGGCCGCCGCGCACCCGTGCTCACGGCCGCCCCGCCCCGGCCGGCTCCGGCCTGCCCACCCGCAGTCCACCGGACTCCGCTCACCCCGAAAGGTTCCGCCATGCCCGTCGAATTCCTCGGTATCGCCGCCACCGGCGACGGCTCGGAGACCACCCCCCGCTCCACCGCCGCCTTCGACCGCGACTACACCCTGCGGCTGGCCCGGGTCCACGAGGACCACGGCTGGGACCGGGTGCTCTTCGCGTACGGCGCCGGCTCCCCGGAACCCGCGGCCGCGGCGGCCTTCCTCGTCTCGCACCTGGACCGGCTGCAGATCCTGCTGGCGCACCGGCCGAACGTCTCCTACCCGACCTTCGCCGCCAAGACCTTCGCGACCCTGGACCAGATCAGCGACGGGCGGCTGACCGTCCACTTCATCACCGGCGGCAGCGACCACGAGCAGCAGCGCGAGGGCGACTTCCTGTCCAAGGACGAGCGCTACGAGCGCACCCGCGAGTACATCGGCATCGTCAAGAAGGCGTGGACCAGCCGGGAGCCCTTCGACCACGAGGGCGCCCACTACCGTTTCAACGACTTCGTCTCCGACGTCTTCCCCGTCCAGCAGCCGCGCCCCGGGGTCTCCTTCGGCGGCTCCTCGGACGCCGCCTACGCGGCCGGCGGCGCCGAGGCGGACGTCTACTGCCTGTGGGGCGAGCCGCTGGCCCGCACCGCCGAGCAGATCGAGCGGGTGAAGGAGGCGGCCCGGGCCGCCGGGCGCACCGACGTGCCGCGGATCCAGGTGGCGTTCCGGCCGATCATCGCGCCGACCGAGGAACTGGCCTGGGAGAAGGCGCACCGGACGGTGGCCGCGATCAAGGCCCGCCGGGAGTCCGGGGAACTGGTCCGCCGGGGCCGCCCGCTCGGCGCCGCAGCGCCTGAAAACACTGGTTCCCAGCGGCTGATCGAGATCGCCGAGGCCGGCGAGCGCTACGACCGCGCGCTGTGGACCCCGACCGCCGCGGCCACCGGCGGGGCCGGCAACTCCAACGCCCTGGTCGGCACCCCGGAGACGGTCGCCGAGGCGCTGCTCGACTACTACGACCTCGGCGTGGACATCCTCTCCGCCCGCGGCTACCACCTGCTCGACGACGCGATCGACTTCGGCCGCCACGTCATCCCGATCGTCCGTGAGGAGGTCGCCAAGCGGGACGCCGCCAAGGCCGCCGCGGCGGCCGAGCGCGCCGAGCGGGACCGGCACCAGCTGATCGCGGTGCAGGCGTGAGCGCTCCGGACCGGGGGGCCGGCCCGGCGGCCGGGTTCCGCCGGGTCACCATCGACGACCCGCTGGTCGAGCCGCTGCTGCGCGAGCTCACCCACGAGTACGTCAGCCGCTACGGCCCCGAGGCGCACCAGGAGATGACCCGCTACCCCCGGGACGCCTTCGCCGAGCCGCACGGCGTCCTGCTGCTCCTGCTGGAGGACGGCGAGCCCGTCGCCGGCGGCGCGTACAAGCGGTACGACGAGCGCACCGCCGAGCTGAAGCGGATGTGGACGCACTCCGCGCACCGTCGCCGCGGCCTGGCCCGCCGGGTGCTGGCCGAGCTGGAGCGGACGGCGGCCGCCGCCGGCTACGCCCGGATCTACCTCACCACCGGTCCGCGCCAGCCCGAGGCCAGGGGCCTCTACCTGGCGTCCGGCTACACCCCACTGTTCGACGTCGCCGCCGACCCCCTGACGATCGGCCCGCTCCCCTTCGAGAAGCACCTGCCGGTGCTGGCTCCGACCCCCTGAAAGGCCCCCCGTGAGAAGCACCACCGTCCGCCGCCGCCTGCTCGCGGCCACCGCCCTGCTGCCGGTGCTGGCGCTGGCCGCGTGCGGCTCGGACCCGAAGATCGCGGGCCCGGCGGGGGCGAGCGGGCCCGCCGCCACCGCCGTCTCCCAGGACGTCGTCTCCGGCCTCGCGAAGTCGGACGCCGCCGCCGCGCTGCTGCCCGAGGAGGTCCGCAAGGCCGGCACGCTGACCTTCGGCGCGTCCTTCGGCTCGCCGCCCACCGCCTTCTACGCCGACCAGGCCACCAAGAAGCCGGCCGGGATCGACGTGGACTTCACCGATGCGGTGGCCAGGCTGCTCGGGCTGACCGTGCAGCGCCAGGAGGCCGCCTTCGAGACCATCCTGCCCGCCCTGGACAGCGGCAAGTTCGACGTCGGCACCGGCAACTTCGGGGTCACCACGGCCCGGTTGAAGACCATCGACTTCGTCACCTACATCGACGACGGCCAGGGCTTCGCGGTCCGCAAGGACAACCAGGCCGTCCAGCCGGTCACCGACCTGCTCCAGCTCTGCGGGCTGACCATCGGCACCGGCGCCGGCACCACCTTCGAGACCACGCTGAACGCGAAGCGCACCGCCTGCACCGACGCCGGGAAGAAGCCGTACGAGGTCAAGGCGTTCAGCGACCCCGGGGCCGTGCTCACCGGCCTCCAGCAGGGCCGGGTCGACGTCCTGATGTCCACCATCAACGGCCTGCGCTACCAGGCCGCGCAGGAGGCCTCCGGGACGCGCTTCCTCGGCGAGTTCCACCGGCTGGACGTCGGCTTCGCGTTCAAGAAGGGCTCGAAGCTCACCCCGGCCTTCCAGGCGGCGGTCAACCAGCTGATCAAGGACGGGACGTACGAGCGGATCCTCAGGAAGTGGGGGGTCGCCGAATCGGCGATCAAGGAGTCCCTGATCAGCCCGCCCGAACACCAGTGATCCCCGGGTCTGCCGAAGGAGCCTCCCGATGACCGCCAGCACCACCGCGACGTCCCAAGCCCAAGCCCAGGCCCAGGCCCCGACCCCGGCTCGGGCCGAGCGGGCACCGGCGACCGGACCCGATCCCGGTCCGGGCGCCGGCCCCCGCCTGGACCTCGACGAACTGGCCGCTCTGCGGGCCGTCCCCGCCCGGCACCCCTGGCGCTGGGGGATCGGGGTCGCCGCCCTCGTCGTGCTCGCCCAGTTCGCCCACGGCCTGGCCACCAACCCCGGCTGGGACTGGGCCACCTTCCGGCTCTACTTCACCGCCGACACGATCGTCCAGGCGGTCGGCCGCACCCTCGAACTCACCGTCTACGGCACCGGGCTGGGCTTCCTGCTGGGCGCCGTGGTGGCCGCGATGCGGCTGTCCCGCAGCGCGATCCTCCAGTCCATCGCCTGGGCGTACGTGTGGGTGTTCCGCTCGATCCCGCTGATCGTCCAGCTGGTGTTCTGGTTCAACCTGTCGTACCTCTACAAGCGGTTCGGGATCGGCATCCCGTTCGGCCCGACCTTCGGGGACTTCGAGACGGTCGGCGTGCTGAGCGCGCTCGGCGCCGCCGTGCTCGGCCTCGGGCTGCACCAGGCCGCGTTCGCCGCCGAGATCATCCGCGGCGGCGTCATCGCGGTGGACGCCGGCCAGCGGGAGGCCGCCACCGCGCTCGGCATCCCGCGCTGGCGCCAGAGCCGGCGGATCGTGCTGCCGCAGGCGATGCGCGGCATCCTGCCGGCCGCCGCCAACGAGGTGATCTCGCTGCTCAAGGGCACCTCGGTGGTCTACGTGATGGCCATCGGCGAGCTCTTCTACCAGGCCCAGGTGGTCTACGGCCGGACCGGCCGGGTGGTGCCGCTGCTGATGGTCGCCACCGTCTGGTACGTGCTGCTGACCACGGTGCTGTCCATCGGCCAGTACTACGTCGAGCGCTACTTCGCCCGCGGCGCGCAGCGCACCCCGCCGCCCACCCCGCTCCAGCGCGCCCGGGCCTTCGTCCGGAGCCTGCCCGCCCGCACGCCGACCACCCGCACGCCGACCACCCGCACGCCGACCGCCCGCGCAGCGACCGCCCGCACCACCGGAGGACGTCGATGACCACGCTCACCAGGACCGAACCGGCGGCCGCACCGATGGTGCAGGTCCGCGGCCTGCACAAGAGCTTCGGGCCACTGGAGGTGCTGCGCGGCGTCGACCTGGACGTCCCGGCCGGCTCGGTCACCGTGGTGCTCGGCCCGTCCGGCTCCGGCAAGTCCACGCTGCTGCGCGCGATCAACCACCTGGAGAAGCTCGACGGCGGCTACGTCGCCATCGACGGCGAGCTGATCGGCTACCGGCGCTCCGGCGACCGGCTGTACGAGCTCAAGGAGCGCGAGGTGCTGCGCCAGCGCACCCACATCGGCTTCGTGTTCCAGAACTTCAACCTGTTCCCGCACCTCACCGTGCTGGAGAACCTGGTCGAGGCACCGATCGCCGCGCTGCGCCGCCCCAGGGCCGAGGCCAGGGCTACGGCGCTGGCGCTGCTGGAGCGGGTCGGCCTGGCGGACAAGGCCGCCGCGTACCCCCGGCAGCTCTCCGGCGGCCAGCAGCAGCGGGTGGCGATCGCCCGGGCGCTGGCCCTGGAGCCGAAGGTGCTGCTGTTCGACGAGCCCACCTCGGCGCTCGACCCGGAGCTGGTCGGCGAGGTGCTGGACGTCATCAAGGACCTCGCCCGGACCGGCACCACCATGATCGTGGTCACCCACGAGATCGGCTTCGCCCGCGAGGTCGCCGACACCGTCGTCTTCATGGACGGCGGCGTGGTGGTCGAGCAGGGCCCGCCGGCCGAAGTCCTGGACCGCCCCCGGCACGAACGCACCCGGGCCTTCCTCGCCAAGGTGCTCTGAGCCGAGGTGCTCTGAGCCGAGGTGCTCTGAGCCGAGGTGTTCTGAGCCGAGGTGCTCCGAGCCGAGCTGCCCCGAGCCGAGCTGCCCTGAGCCGAGGGCCTCCAGCCCTTCCCGCCGCACCGAAACCCCCTTCACCGAGCAGGAGTTCCGCCATGCCCCTACCCCGTCGCGCCCTCGTGACCGCCGCCGGCTCGCTCGCCGCCGCCCTCGCCCTGACCGCCTGCGGCGGCGCGTCCTCGGGGGCCACGGCGGAACTCGCCCCGGCCAAGGGCAGCACCGCGCCGAACGGCGCCGTGGTGAACCTGACGGCTGACCAGAAGCGGGTGACCACGGCCAAGGTCGACGCGATCGCGGCGCTCGTCCCGGAGGAGATCAGGAGGAGGGGGACCCTGGCCGTCGTCGACTCCCTCGGCACCACCCCGCCGCTGGACTTCTACGCCAACGACGACAGGACCATCATCGGCGTCGAGCCGGACATCGCCACCCTGGTCGGCAACGTGCTCGGCCTCAAGGTCGAGTTCAACCCGGTCTCCTGGGAGAACATCTTCGTCGGCCTGGACAGCGGCAAGTACGACGTCGGCCTCTCCAACATCACCGTCACCGAGGCGCGCAAGGAGAAGTACGACTTCGCCACCTACCGGCTGGACGTCCTCGGCTTCGAGGCCAGGAAGGGCAGCGGTCTCAAGGTCACCGGCGCCAAGGACCTGGCGGGCAGGTCGGTGGGCGTCTCCTCCGGCACCAACCAGGAGAAGCTGCTGATCTCCTGGAGCGAGGAGAACACCAGGAACGGCCTCAAGCCGATCGACATCAAGTACTTCCAGGGCGCCGAGTTCTACCTGGCGCTCTCCTCCGGCCGGATCGACGCCTACGTCGGCCCCAATCCCAACCTGGCCTTCCACGTCGCGCAGACCGGCGAGACCGAGATCGTCGGCACCTACTCGGGCGGCGGCGCGGACGTCCTCGGCAAGATCGCCGCGACCACCCGCAAGGGCAACGGGCTGGTCCAGGCGCTCAACGGGGCGCTGAACGAGGTGATCAGGAACGGCAGTTACGGCCAGGTGCTCAAGCGCTGGGGCCTGGACAACGAGGCGGTGCCGACCTCCGAGGTCAACCCGCCCGGGTTGCCCAAGCCGTAGGGCCCGTCCGTTCACCCGTTCGCCGCCCCCCGCCGCTATGGTGACCCCTCCGATCCGACGGCGAACACCGCCCGGACACGGCGGACTTGGGGGAGGACATGCAGCAGGGGGAGGTGCTCGACGGCCGGTACCGGCTGGACGAGTGGCTGGGCAGGGGCGGATTCGGGGTGGTCTGGAAGGCGACCGACCAGCGGCTCGACCGCGAGGTCGCGGTCAAGCTGCTGCTGGCGGAGCACGCCGCCGACCGGGAGGCCGTCGGGCGGTTCGTCCGCGAGGCCCGCACGGCCGGCGGCCTCTCCAATCCGCACATCGTGACCGTGTACGACTACGGCCTGGTCGCGACCGCCACCGGGGGGACCCACTACCTGGTGCTGGAACTGGTCCGCGGCCGGGCCCTGTCCGACATCCTCAAGGACGGCGTCCCGGACCAGGAGGCCGCGCTGAAGTGGATGCGCCAGGTCTGCAAGGCGCTGGACGCCGCGCACCGCTCGGGCGTCGTCCACCGCGACATCAAGCCCGAGAACGTGATGGTCGACGCGGGCGGCAAGGCCAAGGTGCTGGACTTCGGCATCGCCCGGCTGCTCACCCAGTCCGCGGTGCTCACCTCCACCGGCAGCGTGGTCGGCACCGTCCCGTACCTGGCGCCCGAGTGCTGGTCCGGCGCCGCCGTGGACGGCCGGGCCGACCTCTACGCGCTCGGCGTCATGCTGTACGAACTCTGCACCGGGCGGCGCCCGTTCCGCGCCTCCTCGGCCGCCGAGTACATGTACAAGCACCTGGAGGAGACCCCGCCCCGGGTGCGCAGCACCGATCCGGCGCTGGCCGACCTGGTCGCCGGGCTGCTCGCCAAACGGCCCGCGGACCGGCCGGCCACCGCCGCCGAGGTGCTGGAACGGCTGCGCCGGATCCGGCCCGGGGTGCTCCGCCCGTACGACCCCAGCCCGGAGCAGCTGCGCCGCCGGGCCGACCAGGCCTGGCTACGCGGCGCGCAGGGCGCCCCCGGGGAGGCCGTCGAGATGCTCACCGCGCTCATCCCCGACCTCGCCCGGATCTGCGGTCCGGCCGACCCGCGCACCCTGCGCACCTGCCACGACCTGGCCCTGTGGCTGGCCCAGGACGGCAGCCCGGGCGCCGCCGTCGCGCTGCTGCGCGAGCTGGCCGCGGAGCCGGCCGCCGAGCCGGACGTCCGGGCCGACGCGCTGCGCGACCTCGACCGCTGGCACCGGGAGGCCGCCCGGAGCGGGCCGGGCCGGCCGCGGGCGCTGAGCCTGGCCGGCCTGCTCGGCGGCGGCCCGCAGGGCGGCTGAGGGCTCTCGGCGGAGCGCGGGCGGGAGGCTGTCAACCGTGCGGGCCGCTGATTCGGCGTCTGCGGCGACTGTGGGAATTGAGAGGAATCCGCCCACCGGGACGGTCTGGTTCACGGCCGGTGGCGTTGATATACCTCGTTGCCAGAGTCGGGTGCGGTGTCTTCGGCCGCCCCGGTGAGTTGCGACGAAAAGGCTGGTGACGGATCGATGAAGCTCCTCCGCGTCGGACCCCCGGGCGCCGAGCGCCCGGTCGTGCTGGGTCAGGACGGCATCGGGTACGACCTCTCCGGGCGTGCCCGGGACATTGACGGGGCCTTCCTGGCCGGGCTGGACGCCGCCGCCCTGGCGCGGGACGTGGCCGCCGGGGTGCTGCCCCGGGTGGACCTCGCCGGGCAGCGGGTGGGCGCGCCGGTCGCCCGCCCGGGCAAGGTGGTCGGCATCGGGCTCAACTACCGCGACCACGCCGCCGAGGCCGGGGTCGCGCCCCCGGACGAGCCGGTGATCTTCCTCAAACCGAGCTGCACCGTGGTCGGCCCGTACGACGAGGTGCTGGTGCCGCGTGGCGGCGAGAAGACCGACTACGAGGCCGAGCTGGCCGTCGTGATCGGCCGCACCGCCCGCTACCTGGCCGGGCACGAGGAGGCCGCGGCGGTGATCGCCGGCTACACGATCGCCAACGACGTCACCGAACGGGCCTTCCAGTTCGAGCGCGGCGGCCAGTGGGACAAGGGCAAGTCGGCGGAGACCTTCACCCCGCTGGGGCCCTGGCTGGTCACCGCGGACGAGGTGGCCGACCCGCAGCAGCTGCCGCTGCGGCTGTGGGTCAACGGCGGCCTGCGGCAGGACGGCAACACCGGCAAGATGATCTTCCCGGTGCTCGAACTGGTCCGCTACGTCAGCCAGTTCATGGTCCTGGAGCCGGGCGACGTGATCGTCACCGGCACCCCGGCCGGCGTCACCCTGGGCCACCCCGGCACGCCGTTCCTGACCCCGGGCGACATCGTCGAGATCGAGATCGAGGGCCTCGGCCGCCAGCGGCAGGTCCTCGGCAAGGCGTAGGGCGTGCCTGACACTCCCTGACAACCCCGCCGGCGCGGCACCGGCCGCCCCGACCCCGGGCACGGGGGTCGGGTCACCGGGCCGCCAGCACCTCGCGCAGCCGCTCGGCCCGCGACGCCTGCGGCCCCTCCAGCGCGAGCAGCACGGCCAGCACCTGCGCGGTCTGCGGGTCGTGCAGCGCGGTCGCCGCCGCCATCGCCGTGAACTGGTCCACCAGCCAGTCGCGCAGCTCGCCCACCGGCAGCGTGCGCCCCTCGTCCAGCCAGGTCAGCGACGCGCCCTCGACCACCGCGATCCACGAGCGCACCAGCAGTGTCAGCCGGGGCCCGGCCTCCCGCACGCCGAGGTGCCGCAGGGTCCGCTTGAGCGCCGCCCGCCGGACGTCGTCGACGATCGCCGAGGTGCGGGCCGTCTCCACCACCGAACCGCCGCGCAGCAGCGCCGAGTAGCCGGCGTCGTGCTCGGCCACGAAGGCGAAGTAGCCGTCCAGGACGGCCGCCAGTTGCTCGGACGGGGTCCCGGCCAGCGGGACGGTGAAGCGGCTGGTCAGCTCGTCGGCCGCGCTGCGCAGCGCGGCCTCGTACAACTGCTGCTTGCCGCCCGCGAAGTAGCGGTAGACCAGCGGGCGGGAGGCCCCGGCGGCCTCGGCGACGTCGTCCAGGCCCACCTCCTCGGGCGGCCGGGCGGCGAACAGTTCCAGGGCGACCGCGATCAGCTGTTCGCGGCGCTGCTGCACCGGCAGCCGCCGGTAGCCGGTGCGGCGCGGGCGGGGGCCGGGTGCGGCCGGGGCGGGCACCTGGTCGGTTGCCGTGGCGGGGCGGGCTTCCATGGCGGTCAGCGTAATGGGCGTGGGCCCGATCGGATCCTGTCGCGCGCGGCGGTTTCCCGAACGTGTGTTTGCGTGGGTCCGCCCGGCGGCGGTCGGCCGGTGCATGTCACCGATCGCCCGGTAAAGGCTTGCAATCGGCCCCCGCCACGCCATGATGTCCGAATGGTTGAAGAACTGATCACCTCCGACGCCACCACCCCGCGCCGCGTCGCCGACGGTTACGTCCGGGCCCTGGCCGAACTCGACCCGCTGACCGCGGTCTACCTGGGGTTCAGCCCCGAGGACGACCGGCTGCCCGACCTCTCGCCGGCCGGCGCCGAGGCGATCGCCGACCTCGGCCGCCGCACCCTGGCGGCCCTCGCCGAGGCCGAACGCTCCGACGCCGCGCAGGACGAGGCGGAGCGCCGCTGCGCCCGGCTGCTGCGCGAGCGGCTGACCGCCGCACTCGCCGTCCACGAGGCCGGGGAGAACTTCCGCGCGGTGCGCAACCTGGGCTCCCCGGTGCACGAGGTCCGGGACGTCTTCACCCTGATGGGGACGGACACCGAGGCCGAGTGGCAGGTGGTCGGCCGCCGGCTGGCCCGCGTCCCGCTCGCGCTGGCGCAGTACCGGGAGACGCTGGCCGCCGGCATCGAGCGCGGCCTGCTGTCCGGCCCGCGCCAGGTGGCCACCGTGGTCGGGCAGCTCGGCGAGTGGCTGGAGGGGGACGTGCCCGGCGGCTGGTTCGGCGCGTTCGTCCAGGGCGCGCCGGAGGGCCTGCGCGCCGAGCTGTCCGGGCCCGCGCTGGCCGCCGGGGAGGCGCTGGCCGCCCTGCGCGACTGGCTGCGCGACGTCTACGGCCCGGCCGCCGCCGACACCCCCGACACCACCGGCCGCGAGCGCTACCGCCGCTTCGTCCGCTTCTGGACCGGCTCCGACCTGGACCTGGACGAGGCCTACGCATGGGCCTGGGGCGAGTTCCGCGACCTGCTCGCGCAGATGGAGGCCGAGGCCGAGAAGGTCCGCCCCGGCGCCGGCCCGATGGCGGCGATGAAGTGGCTGGAGGCGGACGGCCCGGCCGTGGAGGGCGCCGAGGCCACCCGGGTGTACCTCCAGGAGCTGATGGACCAGGCGGTCCGGGACCTCCAGGGCACCCACTTCGACCTGGCCGAGCCGATCACCCGGGTCGAGTCGAGGATCGCCCCGCCCGGCAGTGCGGCCGCGCCGTACTACAGCGCGCCCTCGCTGGACTTCAGCCGCCCCGGGCGGACCTGGCTGCCGGCGCTCGGCCGGGAGCGCTTCCCGGTCTGGGACCTGGTCTCCACCTGGTACCACGAGGGCGTCCCGGGCCACCACCTGCAGCTCGCGCAGTGGAACTACGTCGCGGACCGGCTCTCCACCTACCAGGTCAGCCTGGGCGGGGTGAGCGCCAACCTGGAGGGCTGGGCGCTGTACGCCGAGCGCCTGATGGACGAGCTCGGCTACCTCACCGACCCGGGCCACCGCCTCGGCTACCTCAACGCGCAGATGATGCGCGCGCTGCGGGTGATCGTCGACATCGGCATGCACGCGGGCCTGGACTTCCCGGCCGACTCCCCGTACCTGCCGGGCGAGCCGGTGAGTCCGGAGGCGGCCCGGGAGTTCTTCGGCCGGTACTGCGGCCTGACCCCCGACTACCTGGACAGCGAGCTGGTCCGCTACCTGGGCATGCCCGGCCAGGCGATCGGCTACAAGCTGGGCGAGCGCGCCTGGCTGCGCGGCCGGGCGGCGGCGCGGGCGGCGCACGAGGCGCGCGGCGAGGAGTTCGACCTCAAGGCCTGGCACATGGCGGCGCTCTCGCAGGGCTCGCTGGGGCTGGACGACCTGGTCGAGGAGCTGTCCGCACTGTAGGTCGGCCGCCGGCCCCGGGCCTCGTCCGCGAGTCCCGGGGCCGCTGGTCCTTTGGCCCGAAAAGGTCGATTTGGTGAGGTTTTTCCTTGCCATCCGTCCGTGCGGGAGCTTCGCTTGAAGGCGACTGCGTGACTTCCCCGACTGCGTGACCCCTCCGTACCCCTCCGGAAGGCTGACCAGTGTCTGCGCGAACCGCCACCGGTCATGAGAACGCGGACAGCCGCCGCTGGTGGGCGCTGGCGGTCATCGCCGTCGCCCAGCTCATGATCGTCCTCGACGTCACCATCGTGAACATCGCGCTGCCGTCGGCCCAGCGGGACCTGGGCATCTCCGACGCCGACCGGCAATGGGTGATCACCGCCTACACGCTCGCCTTCGGCGGCCTGCTGCTGCTCGGCGGACGGCTGGGCGACCTCTTCGGCCGCAAACGCGTCTTCACCGTCGGCCTGCTGGGTTTCGCCGCCGCCTCCGCCCTCGGCGGCTCGGCGGACGGCCCGGCCATGCTCTTCGGTGCCCGCGCCCTCCAGGGCGGGTTCAGCGCCCTGCTCGCCCCCTCGGCCCTGGGACTGCTCTCCACCACCTTCACGGACCCCAGGGAGCGCAGTACGGCCTTCGGCGTCTTCGGCGCGATCGCCGCCGGCGGCTCCGCCCTCGGCCTGATCCTGGGCGGGCTGCTGACCGAGTACCTGGACTGGCGCTGGTGCCTGTTCGTCAACGTCCCGATCGCCGCCGCCGCGGCCCTCGCGGCCACCTGCCTCCTGGAGCGCGACCACGCCGCCGGGGGGCGCCGGGTCCGGCTCGACCTGCCCGGCGCGCTGCTCGGCTGCGGCGGCCTGCTGGCGATCGTCTTCGGCACCTCCGAGGCCGTCACCCGGACCTGGGGCGACGGGCTGGTGCTCGGCTCGCTGGCCCTCGGCCTGGTGCTGCTCGCGGTGTTCGTCCTGGTCGAGAGGCGCACCGCGCACCCGCTGCTGCCGCTGCACATCGTCGCCGACCGCAACCGCGGCGGGGCCGCCCTCTCGGTCGGCCTGGCCATGATCGGCATGTTCGGCCTGTTCCTCTTCCTCACCTACTACCTCCAGGTCATCAAGCACTTCTCGCCGGTGCTGTCGGGCGTCTCCTTCCTGCCCATGACGGCCGCCATCGTGCTCAGCTCGACCGGCTTCGCGGCCCGGCTGATGACCAGGGTGCCGACCCGGAACCTGGTCTGCCCCGGGCTGCTGCTCGCCGCGGCCGGCATGGCCTGGCTGACCCGGATGACGGTGGACAGCCCATGGGCCGGCACGGTACTGCCCGCCGAGCTGCTGCTCGGCTCCGGCATGGGCCTGGTCTTCATGCCGTCGATGAACCTGGCCACCCTCGGGGTCTCCCCGCGCGAGGCGGGCGCGGCCTCGGCCACCATCAACTCGGCCCAGCAGGTGGGTGGTTCGTTCGGCACGGCGTTGCTGAACACGGTCGCGGCCAGTGCCACCGCGTCGTTCCTGGCGACCCGGATCGCCTCGTCGCCGGCGGTGCGGGCCCAGGCCACGGTGCACGGCTACGTGGTCGCGAACTGGGTGTCGACGGGCGTCCTGCTGCTGGCCGCGCTGATCGCCTTCCGGGTGATCGACCACCGGCCGGCGCCCGCCGTGACGACCGTCGCCCCGGTCGAGGCGCAGGCGGGGGCCCACCCGGCCGTCCCGGCAGAGCCCCGACGAGAACCCTGAAATTTTCAGCAAGACCTTGCAGTCAACCTCCGGCGCCTGCTTGACTCCTGGCCACCGTCCAGGGACCGAGGAGGCGCCGTCGTGCTGCCCGAGTTCGACCTGCTCGTCGTCGGCGGCTCCGGCGTCGACACCATCGTCCGGGTGGACCGGCTGGAGGTCCCGCCCGGCGACTCGCTGTTCGTCGGACCCGTCCGCGACTACGTCGGCCACACCGGCAACGGCGTCGCCCTCGGCGCCCACCGCCTCGGCCTGCGCACCGCCTTCCTGGACTTCCTCGGCGACGACCCGCAGGGCGCCCTGGTCCGCGCCTCCTACGAGCACCACGGCCTGCACTTCGCGCACCTGGTGAGCCCGCACGGCACCCCGCGCGGGGTCAACCTGGTGGACGCCGCCGGCCGCCGGTTCTCCTTCTTCGACGGCCGCCACCCCGCCGACCTGCGGCTGCCGCCCGAGTTCTACCTGCCGTACGCGCGGCGCAGCCGGCACGTCCACCTCTCCATCACCGGCGTCAACCGGGACATGTACGCCGACCTCCACCGGCTCGGCCGCACCACCTCCACCGACCTGCACGACTGGGACGGCAGCAACCCGCACCACCGCGACTACGCGCTCGGCTCGGACCTGGTGTTCCTCTCGGTGGCCGGCTGCCGCGGCCGGCACGAGCAGGTGATGCGCGCGATCCTCGCCGAGGGCCGCGCCGGTGTCGTCACCGCCACCGCGGGCGCCGACGGCTGCTACCTGCTCACCCGGGACGACGACGAGGTGCGCCACCTGCCGGCCGTCGACCCGGGCCGCCCGGTGGTGGACACCAACGGCGCCGGGGACGCCTTCGTCGCGGGCTTCCTCGCCTCCTGGTTCCGGGGCCGCCCGCCGCTGGAGTGCGCCCGGGCCGGCTCGGTCGCCGGTGCCTTCACCTGCACCGTCGCCGGGACGCACACCGCCTTCATCGGGGCCGAGGAACTGGGGAGCGCGCTGGACCGCTTACGCGCCGACGGGTGAGCTTTTTCTCATGGATATCCCAGCCACCGGTAACGACCTTTCCAGGCTGAAGCGGCATAGTCGTTGATCGCACGCAGCCCCCGGGAAGCCGTCGATCACTGGCAGGAGAGACAGACATGGGTCAGCACAGCCGCCCGACGTCGCGCCGCCGCCGCAGCCTTCTGGGGCCGACCCTGTTCACCGCGCTCTCGGCGGTGGTGGTGGCCGCCGTGGTCACCGGCACGCACGGGCTGAGCCTGTCCGACGCGACGGCCGCCGGGAAGGCGGCCCGCAGCTCCCGGGCCGCCGTCGCGCCGGCCGCGACCGCGCCCGCGTCCGAGGCGCCCGCCGCACCCGCACCGGTCGACGCCCCCGCTCCGACCGACAGCCCCTCCGCCGCCCCGACGGACGGCCCGACCGGCAGTGCGAGCGCCGGCGCGAGCGCCGACCCGGGCAGCGCCCCGGCGGCCACCCCGACGCCCTCCGCGCCGGCCACCCCCGACACCCGCGACACCCGCGGCGTCGTCCTCGGCACCACCGCCACCGCCGCCGCCACCCCCGAAGCGGCCACCGTGGGCGCGCTGTTCAGCGGCGCCGCGGCGGCCGGCAACCACTTCTGCACCGCCAGCGTGCTGCACAGTCCCGGCGGCAACCTGCTGCTGACCGCCGCGCACTGCCTCGGCAGCGCCGGCGGCGTCACCTTCGTCCCCGGCTACCGGGACGGCTCCGCCCCGTACGGCAGCTGGCAGGTCACCGCGGTCCACACCACCACCGGCTGGTCCCAGAAGGGCGACCAGGACGAGGACTTCGCCATCCTGGAGACGGCCCCGAACAACGGCCGCAACGTCGAGGACGTGGTCGGCGGCAACCGGCTCGGCGCCGACGAGCCCTTCGGCGCCACCGTCCGCCTCTACGGCTACCCCGGCGACGCCGAGGAGCCCATCCTGTGCACCAACACCACCGGCCGGCAGAGCACCTACCAGCGCGTCATCGACTGCCCCGCCTACCCGTCCGGCACCAGCGGCGGCCCCTGGATCAACGTCGCCACCGGCGACGTGGTCGGCGCCATCGGCGGCTACCAGCAGGGCGGCGACAGCGACGACGTGTCCTACAGCGCCTACTTCGACCACACCATCGCCGGGCTGGTCTCCCAGGTCGAGGGCGCCTCGTCCTGAGCCCGGCCGGGCCCGCAGCGCGCGCCGCCGACCGGGCCCGGACATGACGAAGGCCCAGATCCGTGGATCAACTCCACTGATCTGGGCCTCAGTTGCACTTCTTGCGAAGTGCCCCCGGTAGGATTCGAACCTACGCACCCGCCTCCGGAGGGCGGTGCTCTATCCCCTGAGCTACGGGGGCCTGCTCGATGTCGTCGGCGTTTCGGCCTCCGACGTGAAGAACACTACCAGGCTCGGGGCGTGGTCCGTGCACGGGTTTGCGGCAGGGGTGCCGGCGCGGGTGCGGGGTGCGCCGGCGGCGGGCGGCGGGGGTGGTGGAAGTGCCCAAAGGCCGGACGGGGCGGCGGGGGCGCCGATATCCTCGGTGAGGTGTCGGGAGTGTCCGGGCGGGTCCTCGTGGTGGACGACAGCGAGGTGATCCGCCAGCTGATCAGGGTCAACCTGGAGCTTGAGGGCTTCGAGGTGGTGACCGCCGCCGACGGCGCCGAGTGCCTGGAGGTGGTCCGCCGGGTGAAGCCGGACGTGGTGACGCTGGACGTGATGATGCCGCGCCTGGACGGCCTGCGGACGGCGGCCCGGCTGCGCGCGACCCCGGGGACCAGCCGGCTGCCGATCGCGATCGTGAGCGCCTGTACCCCGGCCGATCTGGACCTGGGGGAGGCCGTCGGGGTGGACGGCTACCTCGGCAAGCCCTTCGACCCGGCCGATCTGGTGGCGCTGGTGCGGCGGCTGATGACCCTGGGCGGACAGCCGAGCGGGTTTCGCCCTGAGCGAACAGAGCGGACGGATCGAGGCTGACACCGCTGACGGGAGCGCCCGCGGGCGTCCCGACCGGCAAACCGGGTGGCGGGCGGGTACCCCGTCTCGCCTACGCTTGGCGTCGTGACACCCGCAGAGCTTTCCCAGGCAGTCCAGGCCGCAGTGAGCACCGCCGTCGAGGCGGGCGAGCTGACCGTCGCCGTGCCCGAGCACGTGACGGTCGAGCGACCCAAGAACAGGGACCACGGCGACTACGCGATCAACGTGGCCCTCCAGCTCGCCAAGGCGGCCGGCCGCCCGCCGCGAGCCGTGGCGGAACTGCTGGCCGACCGCCTGCGAGGGATCACCGGCGTCGCCAAGGTCGACATCGCCGGGCCGGGCTTCCTGAACATCACCATGGACGCCGCGACCCAGGGCGCGCTGGCGCGCACCATCGTCGAGACGGGCGAGGCCTACGGGCGCAACGAGGCGCTCAAGGGCCTGAAGATCAACCTGGAGTTCGTCTCCGCCAACCCGACCGGCCCGATCCACATCGGCGGCGTCCGCTGGGCCGCCGTCGGCGACTCGCTGGCGCGCGTGCTGCGGGCCAGCGGCGCCGACGTCACCACCGAGTACTACCTGAACGACGCCGGCGTGCAGATCTCCAAGTTCGCCGGCTCGCTGAAGGCCGCCGCGAACGGTCAGCCTGTCCCCGCCGACGGCTACGTGGGCGAGTACATTGGCGACATCGCCAAGGCCATCACCGACGGCGTCCCGGGCGTGCTCGACCTGCCCGACGCCGAGCAGCTGGAGGCCTTCCGCGCCGAGGGCCTCAAGCTCATGGTGGCCGAGATCCAGCGCTCGATGCAGGAGTTCGGCACCCACTTCGACGTCTGGTTCTCGGAGAAGTCGCTGCACGACTCCGGCGCGGTCGAGAAGGCCATGGACCGGCTGCGCGAGCAGGGCCACGTCTTCGAGCAGGACGGCGCGGTCTTCCTGCGCACCACCGACTTCGGCGACGACAAGGACCGCGTCCTGGTCAAGGCCGACGGCGAGACCACCTACTTCGCCGCCGACGCCGCGTACTACCTGTCGAAGCGGGACCGCGGTGCCGAGGTCTCCGTCTACATGCTGGGCGCCGACCACCACGGCTACGTCAACCGGCTGAAGGCCATCGTGGCCTGCGCGGGCGACGACATGGACCGCAACATCGAGGTCAAGATCGGCCAGTTCGTGAAGATGCTTCGCGACGGCGAAGAGGTCCGCATGTCCAAGCGGGCCGGCAACATCATCACGATCGACGACGTGATCGAGTGGATCGGCGTGGACGCCGCCCGCTACACCCTGACGCGGTCCCCCACGGACTCCACCATCACGCTCGACATCAACGTGCTGACCAGCCAGTCCAACGAGAACCCGGTCTACTACGTCCAGTACGCGCACACCCGGATGTGCGGTGTGGCCCGCAAGGCCGCGCAGCTCGGTGTCGACAAGGGCGCGGCGCAGGACTTCAAGCCCGAGCTGCTCGCCACCGTGTGGGAGAACGACATCCTCGGTGCCCTCGGCGAGTTCCCGCGGATCCTGGCCACGGCCGGCGAGCTGCGCGAGCCGCACCGGGTCGCCCGCTACCTGGAGGACCTGGCGGGCAAGTACCACCGCCTGTACGAGAACTGCATGTTCCTGCCCAAGGGCGACGAGGAGCTCACGGACACGCACCGCGCCCGGCTCTGGCTGGTCGAGGCCACGCGAACGGTGATGGCCAACGGCCTGACGCTCCTGGGCGTCACGGCGCCCGAGCGGATGTAGGCACCACCCCCAAGTGCGCAGCGGGGGCGGCTGACGGTCAACGGAGACCGTCGCCGCCCCTCGCCATAGGTCAAGGAAGCAGGACATGTCTCGCTCCGCACACCCCGCAGGCCCCCGTCACGGTGACGTGCTGCCCGAGGGCCACTACTCCGCCCCGCCGGCCGACCTGAACGCGCTCGACCCCAAGGTCTGGTCGTGCACCGTCGCCCGCGACGCCGAGGGCGTGGCCACCGTCGGCGGGATCGACGTCAAGTCCCTGGCGGCCGAGTTCGGCACGCCGGCCTACGTGCTCGACGAGGACGACTTCCGGGCCCGGGCGCGGGCCTGGCGCGACGCCTTCGGCACCGAGGCGGACGTCTTCTACGCCGGCAAGGCGTTCCTCTCCAAGGCGATCGTGCGCTGGCTGCACGAGGAGGGCCTGAACCTCGACGTGTGCAGCTCCGGCGAGCTGACGGTGGCGCTGGCCGCCGGGATGCCGCCGCAGCGGATCGCGCTGCACGGCAACAACAAGACGGCGGACGAGCTCGAACACGCGGTGAAGACCGGCGTCGGGCGCATCGTGGTCGACTCCTACGAGGAGATCGAGCGGCTGGCCGCCATCACGGCCCGCCAGGGCGTCCGCCAGCAGGTGCTGATCCGGATCACCGTCGGCGTCGAGGCGCACACCCACGAGTTCATCGCCACGGCGCACGAGGACCAGAAGTTCGGGTTGTCGCTGGGCAACGGGTCCGCGGCCGAGGCGGTGCGCCGGGTGCTCGGGCACGAGGGCCTGGAGCTGCGCGGCATCCACTCGCACATCGGCTCGCAGATCTTCGACACCGCCGGTTTCGAGGTGGCCGCCCGCCGGGTGGTCGGCCTGCTGGCCGAGATCCGCGACGAGCACGGCGTCGAGCTGCCCGAGATCGACCTGGGCGGCGGCCTGGGCATCGCGTACACCAGCGAGGACGACCCGCGCGAGCCGGCCGAGATCGCGGCCGCGCTGGCCGACATCGTGCGCCGCGAGTGCGCCGCCGCGAACCTGGACACCCCCCGGCTGAGCGTGGAGCCGGGCCGGGCGATCGTCGGCCCGACGGCGTTCACGCTGTACGAGGTCGGCACCGTCAAGCCGCTGGAGGGCCTGCGCACCTACGTCAGCGTGGACGGCGGGATGTCCGACAACATCCGGACCGCGCTGTACGACGCCGAGTACTCGGTGGCCCTGGTGTCGCGCCGCAGCGACGCCGAGCCGATGCTGGTGCGGGTGGTCGGCAAGCACTGCGAGTCCGGCGACATCGTGGTCCGGGACGCCTTCCTGCCGGCCGACCTGGCCCCGGGCGACCTGGTCGCGGTGCCCGCCACCGGCGCGTACTGCCGCTCGATGGCGAGCAATTACAACCACGCCCTGAAGCCTCCCGTGCTGGCCGTCAAGGACGGTGCCGCGCGGGTGATCGTCCGGCGCGAGACGGAGGAGGATCTCCTGCGTCTCGATATCGGATGACGAAATCCTTGTCTCAGATCATGGAACGACCGTAGATCCGTGCGGGAAGTCCCCGAGACTGGTACGGACCGAAGTTCCCGGCGGCCCCCAGAATCCCGCCGGAATTACCGAAGCACGAAGAATGCAGAGCGGAGTCGGATGATGCGTACGCGCCCGCTGAAGGTGGCGTTGCTGGGTTGTGGTGTGGTGGGCTCCGAGGTGGCGCGCATCATGACGACGACGGCCGACGACCTCGCCGCGCGCATCGGTGCCCCGGTCGAGCTCGCCGGGATCGCGGTCCGCCGGGCCGGCCGGGTGCGTCCGGGCGTGCCCGAGCACCTGATCACCACCGACGCCGAGGCCCTGGTCAATCGGGGCGACATCGACGTGGTGGTCGAGGTCGTCGGCGGCATCGAGCCGTCCAAACACCTCATCCTGTCGGCGTTCGAGCGGGGCGCCTCGGTGGTCAGCGCCAACAAGGCGCTGCTCGCCAAGGACGGCACCGAGCTGCACGCCGCGGCCGCCGGGGCCGGGGTGGACCTGTACTACGAGGCCGCGGTGGCGGGCGCGATCCCGCTGCTGCGCCCGCTGCGCGAGTCCCTCGCGGGGGACAAGGTCAACCGGGTGCTGGGCATCGTCAACGGCACCACCAACTTCATCCTCGACAAGATGGACACCACCGGCGCCGGCTACTCGGAGGCGCTGGAGGAGGCCACCGCGCTGGGCTACGCCGAGGCCGACCCGACGGCCGACGTCGAGGGCTTCGACGCCGCCGCCAAGGCCGCGATCCTGGCCGGCATCGCCTTCCACACCAAGGTCACCGCGGCGGACGTCTACCGCGAGGGCATCACCGAGGTGACCGCCGCCGACATCGCCTCCGCCAAGGAGATGGGCTGCGTGGTCAAGCTGCTCGCGATCTGCGAGCGGGCGGCGGACGGCGAGTCCGTCACCGCGCGGGTCCACCCGGCGATGATCCCGCTGTCGCACCCGCTGGCCTCCGTCCGCGAGGCGTACAACGCGGTGTTCGTCGAGGCCGAGGCGGCCGGCCGGCTGATGTTCTACGGCCCGGGCGCGGGCGGCTCGCCGACCGCCTCCGCGGTGCTCGGCGACCTGGTCGCGGTCTGTCGCAACAAGCTGGCCGGCGCCACCGGTCCCGGTGACTCGGTGTACACGCAGCTGCCCGCCAAGCCGATGGACGAGGTGGTCACCCGCTACCACGTCAGCCTGGACGTGGACGACCGTGCGGGCGTCCTCGCCCAGGTCGCGTCCGTCTTCGCGGAGCACGGCGTCTCCATCGACACCGTGCGCCAGCAGGGCCGCGACGGCGACGCCTCGCTCGTCGTGGTCACTCACCGTGCCACCGACGCCGCGCTGTCGGCGACGGTCGACAAGCTCCGCGCGCTGGACAGCGTGCGGGACGTGGCCAGCATCATGCGGGTCGAAGGGGAGTAAGGAACAGCCATGAACGCCGTTGCCGAGAACGTCGTCCGAGGCGCGCACACCCACCAGTGGCGCGGCCTGATCGAGGAGTACCGGGACCGCCTGCCGGTCACCGCGGCCACCCCGGTGGTCACCCTGCTGGAGGGCGGCACGCCGCTGGTCCCCGCCCAGGTGCTGTCCGAGCGCACCGGCTGCGAGGTCTACCTCAAGGTCGAGGGCGCCAACCCGACGGGCTCCTTCAAGGACCGCGGGATGACGATGGCCATCTCCAAGGCCAAGGAGGAGGGGGCGCAGGCCGTCATCTGCGCCTCCACCGGCAACACCTCGGCCTCCGCCGCCGCGTACGCGGTGCGGGCCGGGATGGTCTGCGCGGTGCTCGTCCCGCAGGGCAAGATCGCCCTCGGCAAGATGGGCCAGGCGCTGGTGCACGGCGCCAAGATCCTCCAGGTGGACGGGAACTTCGACGACTGCCTCACCCTCGCGCGTGAACTGTCCGAGAAGTACCCGGTGGCGCTGGTCAACTCGGTGAACCCGGTGCGGATCGAGGGTCAGAAGACCGCGGCCTTCGAGATCGTCGACATGCTCGGCGACGCCCCGGACATCCACGTCCTGCCGGTCGGCAACGCGGGCAACATCACCGCGTACTGGAAGGGCTACCGCGAGTACTCCGCCGACGGCCTGGCCACGCGCACCCCGCGGATGTGGGGCTTCCAGGCCTCCGGCTCGGCCCCGATCGTGGACGGCGCGCCGGTGCTCAAGCCGCAGACCATCGCCACCGCGATCCGGATCGGCAACCCGGCCTCCTGGGACTTCGCGCTCGCCGCGCGGGACGAGTCGGGCGGCCTCATCGACAAGGTGACGGATCGTCAGATCCTGTCCGCCTACCGGCTGTTGGCCGCGCAGGAGGGCGTCTTCGTGGAGCCCGCCTCGGCCGCCTCGGTGGCCGGCCTGCTGGCCAAGGCGGAGGCCGGCCTGGTCGACCCGGGCCAGCGCATCGTCTGCACCGTGACCGGCAACGGCCTCAAGGACCCGGACTGGGCGGTGGCCGGCGCACCGCAGCCGCAGATCGTCCCGATCGACCCGGAGGCGGCGGCGCAGCGCCTGGGCCTGCTGGACTGACCTGCCGTCGGGCCCCGCGGGCGCCCGACGCCTCGACGGGCCGACCCTTTCGGGGGTCGGCCCGTCGATGTTCTCCGGTGACACTTTTGTGTCAATTACGCCGCGCATTCCGATCCGATTCCGGTACGCATTCCGGCCAGAAGCGGCAACACACCAGATCGGAGGACCACGGGGTGTACCACTGGGGAACCTCTCTTCGATACTCTGGGTTCGGCCGTGTGGCACATGCCCCGGGTCCGGCCTTCTCCAGGCCGCGCCAACGACCGTGACCGCCCGCCCCGCCGGGGCCTGCGGTCCATTCCCCGCCTTCGCACCGACGACGCGATCCGCGCCGCCCGATTTCCCCAGGAGAGTCCACCGCATGGCCGGTCCCGCGTTCCGTGCCGCCGCCGTCCGGGTCCGGGTTCCCGCGACCAGCGCCAACCTCGGCCCGGGCTTCGACGCCTTCGGCCTCGCGCTGGGCCTGTACGACGACGTGGTCGTCCGGGTCGCCGACTCCGGGCTCTCCATCGACATCGCCGGCGAGGGCGCCGAGACGCTGCCCCGCGACGAGCGCCACCTGCTGGTCCGCTCGATGCGCGCCGCCTTCGACCGCCTCGGCGGCCAGCCGCGCGGCCTCGAAGTGGTCTGTGCCAACCGGATACCGCACGGCCGTGGCCTCGGCTCCTCCTCGGCCGCGATCTGCGCCGGCATCGTGGCCGCCCGCGCGGTCACCATCGGCGGCCCGTCCGCGCTGGACGACGACGCGCTGCTGGCCCTCGCCTCCGAGCTGGAGGGCCACCCCGACAACGTCGCGGCCTGCCTGCGCGGCAACTTCACCATCGCCTGGACGGACGAGGAGTCGGCCAAGGCGGTCAGCCTGGAGCCCTCCGACCAGGTCGTCCCGGTGGTGTTCGTCCCCGCCGACGAGGTGCTCACCGAGACCGCCCGCGGCCTGCTGCCGAAGACCGTCCCGCTGACCGACGCCGCCGTCAACGCCGGCCGCGCCGCGCTGCTGGTCGAGGCGCTGACCAGGCGGCCCGAGCTGCTGCTCGCCGCCACCGAGGACCGCCTGCACCAGGACTACCGCTCCTCCGCCATGCCCGACAGCGCCGCCCTGGTGGGCGCGCTGCGCGCGGAGGGCGTCCCCGCGGTGATCTCCGGGGCCGGCCCGACCGTCCTCGCGCTCACCGACGAGGCGGGCGCCGACAAGGTGCTCTCCTTCGCCGGGCACCACGGCCACGGCGGCGACCCGGCGTTCGCCGCGCACCGCCTGGAGCTCGACCGGATCGGGGCCACCGTGCTCCCGCTGGACGGCTGAACGGCCCGTCCGGGCTGCTCGTCCGGCCCGGTCCGGCCACCTGCCGAGCCGGGCCGTCCGGACACGATTGGCAAGCGCAAGGCTGGGGAATGTCTGAGGGGGTCGGTAGTGTTAACCTCATTGCTGCACCAGGTGCCCTCCGGGGCTCGGTGCGCCGCGTCCCGATCCCAGCACTCCACTGCCGTGGAGTCGCGGCGATGCACGGGGCGACGATTCTCCGGGAGCCCACCGCAGCGCGTACGCAGCCTGCCTGCGCGACACGCGGCCGCATCCCGAAGCCGTGACGGCACCTGACTCCCACTCGCGGCCTCCCACCTTGAGGCCAGGACGGGCGGAGCGCGGTCCACCGTCACGCGACGGGGGCCCGGGATTCGCAGGCAAGCGTGGGGGTACGCCCGGTCGGCACACGACCGACCGGCCCGCCGCGCCACTCAGCACCACCGTGCTTCACGCACCGCACCTCGCAGCTCTCCCTCGACCGGCTTCCGCCTTTCGGGGGATCACCGCCTCGGACCGACGCAGTCGAGCGTCGGTCAGGACAGCACAACCGGTCGCCGAGCCAGACAGGCCGACGTCCGCTCCAGGGAAGGACCCTTAGTGAGCGACTCCACCGATCTGATGGGCGCGCGCCAGGACGCCGAGGCGTCGGACGCAGCCGCCGCCCCCGCGGCCCCGGCGCGGCGCCGCCGTACCGCCGCCGCTGGCCTGGACGGCATGGTCCTGGCCGAGCTGCAGAAGCTCGCCGGGGACCTGGGCATCACCGGTACCGGACGCATGCGCAAGAGCCAGCTGATCGAGACCATCAAGGAGAAGAGCGGCGGAGACCCGCTGCTCGCCGCCGGTGGTGCTCCGGCCGCCGCCACCAAGCGCACCGCCGCCAAGGCGGACGCCGCCGAGGCGCCGGCCGAGAAGCCGGCCCGCCGCACCAAGGCCGCCGCCGCTGCGGCCGCCGCGGCCCCGGCCGCCGCCGAGTCGCAGGCCCAGATCGAGATCCCGGTCCAGGCCGCCGCCGAGACCGCCGCGCCCGCCCGTGCCGAGCGCACCCGCCGCCGCGCCACCTCGGCCGCCGGCGCCCCGACCGCCGACGTCACGGCCGACGCCGCCGTCGTCGTGGCCGAGCCCAAGCAGGCCGAGACCCGCCAGGCCGAGACCCGCGCCTTCGAGGGCCGCGAGGAGGGCCGCACCGAGACCCGTCGCGACCGCCGGGACCGCCGGGACCGCAGCGACCGCCCGGAGCGGGCGGAGCGCCCCGAGCGCGCCGAGCGCCAGGACGGCGGCGAGGCCCAGGACGGCGACTCCCGCGAGTCGCGCCGCGACCGCCGCAACCGCCGCGAGCGCACCGACCGCCAGCCCCAGCAGGGCGGCGGCCAGCAGCAGGCCGCTCAGGGCGACGGCCAGCAGGCCCGCCAGGGCGGCCAGCAGACCCAGCAGCCGCAGGTCCAGCAGGGCGGCTACGACGACGACGAGTTCGGTGACGGCCGCCGCGGCCGCCGTGGCCGCTACCGCGACCGCCGGGGCCGTGGCGCCCGCCGCGAGGGCTTCGAGGCCGGCCCCGCCGAGCCGCAGGTCGGCGAGGACGACGTCCTGATCCCGGTCGCGGGCATCCTCGACATCCTCGACAACTACGCGTTCGTGCGCACCTCCGGCTACCTGCCGGGCCAGAACGACGTCTACGTCTCGCTCGCCCAGGTCCGCAAGAACGGCCTGCGCAAGGGCGATGCCATCACCGGCGCGGTGCGCCAGCCCAAGGACGGCGAGCGCCGCGAGAAGTTCAACGCCATGGTGCGGCTGGACTCCGTCAACGGCATGGACCCGGAGAGCGGCCGCGGCCGCCCCGAGTTCAACAAGCTCACCCCGCTCTACCCGCAGGACCGGCTGCGCCTGGAGACCGAGGCGGGCATCCTGACCACCCGGATCATCGACCTGGTGTCGCCGATCGGCAAGGGCCAGCGCGGTCTGATCGTCGCGCCGCCGAAGACCGGCAAGACGATGGTGCTGCAGGCGGTCGCCAACGCGATCACCCACAACAACCCCGAGTGCCACCTGATGGTCGTCCTGGTCGACGAGCGTCCGGAAGAGGTCACCGACATGCAGCGGTCGGTGAAGGGCGAGGTCATCTCCTCGACCTTCGACCGCCCGGCCGAGGACCACACCACCGTCGCCGAGCTGGCCATCGAGCGCGCCAAGCGCCTGGTGGAGCTGGGCCACGACGTGGTCATCCTGCTGGACTCGATCACCCGCCTCGGCCGCGCCTACAACCTGGCGGCGCCGGCCTCCGGCCGCATCCTGTCCGGTGGTGTCGACTCGACCGCGCTGTACCCGCCGAAGAAGTTCTTCGGCGCCGCGCGCAACATCGAGAACGGCGGCTCGCTGACCATCCTGGCCACCGCGCTGGTCGAGACCGGCTCGCGCATGGACGAGGTGATCTTCGAGGAGTTCAAGGGCACCGGCAACATGGAGCTCAAGCTCGACCGCAAGCTCTCGGACAAGCGCATCTTCCCGGCCGTCGACGTGGACGCCTCCAGCACCCGCAAGGAGGAGATCCTGCTCGGCAGCGAGGAGTTGGCCATCGTCTGGAAGCTGCGCCGGGTGCTGCACGCGCTCGACTCGCAGCAGGCGATCGAGCTGCTCCTGGACAAGATGAAGCAGACCAAGAGCAACGCCGAGTTCCTGATGCAGATCGCCAAGACCACCCCCGGCTCCAACGACTGACCGTAGCCGGACGGTTGTCGCCCACCGAACCCCGGATCGCGCGAGCGGTCCGGGGTTCGGTGCGTCCACCCGGCTTTGTTCCAGAGTTGGGACATCATGAGGCTTTTTGATCATCTTGTCCGTTTTACTCTGGACCGTATGGCCGAGCACAAGAGGGTCCTGACCCGCCGCCGCAAGATCCTGCGGGCGGCCGCCTGCGCGTTCGCCGCGCTCGTCGTCCTCGGCGCCGGAGCGGCCGGCTACGCGTACGTCAAACTCAACGGCAACATCAAGAGCGTCGACATCAACGCCCGCCTCGGCGACGCCCGCCCGCCGGCCGCCACCGACGGCTCGTTCAACGTCCTGGTGCTGGGCTCCGACTCGCGCAACGGCGAGAACGGCGACCTGGCCGGCGGCGACACCGGCGACACCGCCCGCTCGGACACCGCGATGGTGCTGCACGTCAACCAGGACCACTCGCACGCCGAGGTCGTCTCGATCCCGCGCGACACCCTGGTCACCCGGCCCGACTGCACCGACGCCGGCGGCAAGGCGGTGGCCGGCGCCAAGCGCGCGATGTACAACAGCGCCTTCGAGGCCGGCGGCGCGGCCTGCGCGGTCAAGACCACCGAGCAGCTCACCGGGCTGCGGATGGACCACTACGTGCAGATCGACTTCGCCGGCTTCGCCCGCGTCGTGGACGCGATAGGCGGGGCCACCGTGAGCACCACGGTGGCCATCCACGACAAGGACAGCGGGCTCGACCTGGCACCGGGCGAGCACCACCTCGACGGACAGCAGTCGCTGGCCTTCGTCCGCACCCGGCACGGCGTCGGCGACGGCAGCGACCTCGGCCGGATCGAACTCCAGAAGCAGATGGTGAAGTCGCTGCTCCAGCAGGCCGGCGGGATCGGGCTGTTCTCCAACCCGGTCAAGCTCTGGTCGGTCGGCGACACCATGACCCGCAGCATCACCACCGACTCCGCGCTGGGCTCGGTGAACGCCCTGGTGGGGCTCGTCCAGGAGCTCAAGGGGATCGGGCCGGACCAGCTCGGCATGGTGACCCTGCCGGTGGTGACCGCGCCCGGCGACCCCAACCGGGTGGTCGAGCAGCAGCCGCAGGCGGACCAGCTCTGGGCGGCCCTCAAGGCCGACCAGCCGGTCCCGCAGGCGATCGTCTCGGCGCAGCCCGAGAACCCCGCCCAGGCCGCCCCCACGGCCGCCCCCACGGCCCCGGCGAAGGCTCCCGCCCGGCGCTGAGCTGCGCCCGGAATATCCCGGAACACGACCCGGTTTGGGAAGATGCGGCCGGTCCTGGCAGACTGGTCCGTCGGTCCCGGTTCACGTGCGGCGCTCCCGCCGCCGACCCGGTGCCCTCCCGAACCTAGGAGAACCCCTTGAAGCCCAACGTTCACCCCCAGTACGTGGTCACCCGTGTGACCTGCACCTGCGGTGCCGAGTTCACGACCCGCTCGACCGAGGCCAGTGGCGAGATCCGCGCCGAGGTCTGCTCGCAGTGCCACCCGTTCTACACCGGCAAGCAGAAGATCCTCGACACCGGTGGCCGCGTGGCCCGCTTCGAGGCCCGCTTCGGCAAGCAGCACAGCGCGAAGGCCTAGCGCTCCCACGGCGCCGGTTCCCGGTGCCCCCGTACTCGTTCCGGGGGCGCTGGGGGCCGGCGCCGTTCGCATCCCCCCAGCACCCCCTCCAGCGGTTCGCACGACCGGCCGGTCCTCACCGGCTCCCAACGGTTCTCACGGGAAGAAGGCCCACTCCATGTTCGAGGCAGTCGAAGAGCTCCTCGTCGAGCACGCCGACCTCGAGAAGAGGCTGGCCGACCCGTCCGTCCACGCCGACCAGGCCAACGCTCGCAAGCTGGCCAAGCGGTACGCCGAGCTGACCCCGATCACCCGGGTCTACCGGCAGTGGCGACAGGCCGGCGAGGACATCGAGGCCGCGCGCGAACTCGCCGCCGAGGAACCGGAGTTCCTCGCCGAGGTGAAGGAGGGCGAGCAGCGCCGCGAGGGGCTGACCGAGGAGCTGCGGATGCTGCTCGTGCCGCGCGACCCGAGCGACGACAAGGACGTCATCCTGGAGATCAAGGCGGGTGAGGGCGGCGAGGAGTCCGCGCTGTTCGCCGGCGACCTGCTCCGGATGTACCTGCGCTTCGCCGAGCGGATCGGCTGGAAGACCGAGATCATCGACGCCAACGAGTCCGACCTCGGCGGCTACAAGGACGTCTCGGTGGCCGTGAAGACCAAGGGCAACGCCGAGCCCGGGCAGGGCGTCTGGGCCCGGCTGAAGTACGAGGGCGGCGTGCACCGCGTGCAGCGCGTCCCCGCCACCGAGTCCCAGGGCCGCATCCACACCTCCGCGGTGGGCGTGCTGGTCACCCCCGAGGCGGAGGAGGTCGAGGTCGAGATCGTCGCCAACGACCTGCGGATCGACGTCTACCGTTCGTCCGGCCCCGGCGGCCAGTCGGTCAACACCACCGACTCCGCGGTCCGGATCACCCACCTGCCGACCGGTATCGTGGCGTCCTGCCAGAACGAGAAGAGCCAGCTGCAGAACAAGGAGCAGGCGATGCGCATCCTGCGGTCGCGCCTGTTGGCCGCCGCGCAGGAGGAGGCCGAGCGCGAGGCCTCGGACGCGCGTCGCAGCCAGGTCCGTACGGTGGACCGCTCCGAGCGGATCCGGACGTACAACTACCCGGAGAACCGCATCTCGGACCACCGCACGGGGTTCAAGTCGTACAACCTGGACCAGGTCCTGGACGGCGAACTGAACGCGGTGATCCAGTCCTGCGTCGACGCGGACGCGGCGGCCAAGCTCGCCTCGGCCCAACAGAACTGAGACCGGCGCGCCCCAGCCCGAGCGACGGCGCGAGCCGGAGCGCAGAAACAAGAGGTCGTACGGATGAACCTGCTGCTCGCCGAGGTGGCCCAGGCCACCCAGCGGTTGGCCGCGGCCGGCGTGCCGTCGCCGCGCTTCGACGCGGAGGAACTCGCCGCCTACGTCCACAACGTCAAGCGCAGCCAGCTGCACTCGGTGAAGGACGCCGACTTCGACGCCCGCTACTGGGAGGCCGTCTCCCGCCGCGAGGCGCGCGAACCGCTCCAGCACATCACCGGGCGGGCGTTCTTCCGCTACCTCGAACTGGAGGTCGGCCCCGGGGTGTTCGTGCCCCGGCCGGAGACCGAGACGGTCGTCGAGTGGGCCATAGACGCCGTCCGCGACATGGACGTGGCCGAGCCGCTGGTCGTCGACCTGTGCTCCGGCTCCGGCGCCATCGCGCTCGCCCTGGCCCAGGAGCTGCCGCGCTCGACCGTGCACGCCTTCGAACTCGACGAGGGCGCGCTGCAGTACACCCGGCGCAACATCGAGGCCAGCCCCGACCGCGCCCGGGTCACCCTGCACGCCGGTGACGCCACCCGGGCCTTCGCCGACGACCGCTCCTGGGACGGCCGCTTCGACCTGGTGATCTCCAACCCGCCGTACATCCCGCTCACCGAGTGGGAGTACGTCGCCCCGGAGGCCCGCGACCACGACCCGCAGATGTCGCTGTTCTCCGGCGAGGACGGCCTGGACACCATCCGCGGCATCGAGCGGGTGGCCGCCCGGCTGCTGCGCCCCGGCGGCGCGGTGGTGATCGAGCACGCCGACCAGCAGGGCGGGCAGGTCCCGTGGATCTTCAACGAGGAACGCGGCTGGACGGACACCGCCGACCACCGCGACCTGAACAACCGACCGCGCTTCACGACAGCCCGCAGGGCGTCGTTGTGACCAGCCGGGCCGCGGCCGCGCCGCTCGCCCGGCCGCGCCGTGAAGACCGTGCTGTGAACGCTGTGATGAGCCATTCCGGAAGGGGACCGCACCGATGAGCCGCCGTTACGACTGTGCCGACGCCGGGGACCGCGCCACCGGCCTGCGCGAGGCCGCCTCGGCCATTCGCCGGGGCGAACTCGTCGTGCTGCCCACCGACACCCTGTACGGGGTCGGCGCGGACGCCTTCTCGCCGGAGGCCGTCGGCGACCTGCTGGCCGCCAAGGGCCGCGGCCGCAACATGCCCTCGCCCGTGCTGGTCGGCTCGCCGACCACCCTGCACGGCCTGGTCACCGACTTCTCCGAGCAGGCCTGGGAGCTGGTCGACGCGTTCTGGCCGGGCGGGCTCACCCTGGTCGCCAAGCACCAGCCCTCGCTGCGCTGGGACCTCGGCGAGACCCGCGGCACCGTCGCCGTCCGGATGCCGCTGCACCCGGTCGCCATCGAGCTGCTGAACGCCACCGGCCCGCTGGCCGTCTCCAGCGCCAACAAGACCGGCGGCCCGTCCCCGGCCACCTGCGACGAGGCGCAGGCGCAGCTCGGCGACGCCATCTCGGTCTACCTGGACGGCGGACAGGCGGACCACGCGACCGCCTCGTCCATCGTCGACGTCACGGGCAAGGTCCCGGTCCTGCTGCGGGCGGGCGCGATCAGCGTCGAGCAGCTGAGGGAGGTCGTCCCCGACCTGGAGGCCGGCAGTTGACGCCCATCGCCTCGCTCCATGCCGGGCCCGGCATAGCGCCGTACCTGAGTGTGGGCCCCAGGCCGCTGGACCACTTCCGGATCCTGTTCGTCTGTACCGGCAACATCTGCCGCTCGCCGATCGCCGAGCGGCTCACCCGGCGTGAGCTGGACACCCGGCTCAGCCCCCGGGTGGCCGGCCGGATCCTGGTGGAGAGCGCCGGCACCTGGGGCCACGTGGGCGCGCCGATGGAGGACCACGCCGTGACCGTCCTGGACGAGTACGGCGCGGACAGCGGCGGCTTCACCGGCCGCGAGCTGCTGGACGAGCACGTGGTCGAGGCCGACCTGGTGCTCACCGCGACCCTGGACCACCGCGCCCAGGTCATCTCGATGGGCCACGAGGCGGGGCTGCGCACCTTCACCCTGAAGGAGTTCACCCGCCTGGTGCGGACGATCGACCCGGGCACCCTGCCCGACCCGCGCCGCGGCGCCGACGTCACCGAGCGCGCCCGCGCCCTGGTCCGGGCGGCCGCCGCGCTGCGCGGCTGGCTGCTCGCCGCCACCCCGGAGTCTGACGAACTGGACGACCCGTACGGGGCCCCGATCGGCATGTTCCGCAACTGCGGCGAGGAGATATTCCACGCGGTCGACCCGGTGGTCACCGCGCTCACCGGCGTGCCCGCGCTGCGCTGACCGCCCGCGCCGCGAGCGGCCCGAAGGCCCCCCGGCGGCCCGGGGACGGCCCGCGGCGGCCGAGCGCCGAATGGCCCCGCGCCGACGAGCCGCCCGGCCCGGCCGGTCCTACGCTGGAGGAACCCACCCTTCCCGGCCCCCACGCCGGGAGGCGCCCCCACGCCGCCCCGGAGCCCCGCCATGACCGTCACCGACGCCCCGACCGGCCCGACCGCGACCAGAGGGCGCCCGTGGGCCTCCGAGGCACTGCACCGGGCCGATCCGCAGGTGGCCGACCTGCTGGCGGCCGAGGCCGAGCGGCGGGCCGAGACGGTCCAGCTGCTGGCGGGGGAGAACCTGACCTCCCCGGCCGTCCTGGCGGCGCTGAGCGGGCCGCTGATCGACAAGTACGCCGAGGGCTACCCGGGCCGCCGGCACCACACCGGCTGCGCCCTCGCGGACGCCGCCGAGCTGCTGGCGATCGACCGGGCCCGTGAGCTGTTCGCCGCCCCGCACGCCAACGTCCAGCCCCGGTCGGCGACTTCGGCGATGCTGGCGGCGTACGCGGCGCTGCTGCGGCCCGGCGACGGGGTGCTGGCGATGTCGCTGGAGCACGGCGGCCACCTCAGCTGCGGCTCGCGGGCGAACTTCTCCGGCCGCTGGTTCGCCTTCACGGGGTACGGGGTGCGCGAGGCCGACGGCCTGATCGACCTCGACCAGGTGCGCGACCTGGCCCGCGAGCACCGCCCGAAGGCGATCGTGGCGGGTTCGATCTCGCACCCCCGGCACCCGGACTGGGCCGCCTTCCGGGAGATCGCCGACGAGGTGGACGCCTACCTGATCGCCTCGGTCGCCCAGACCGCCGGCCTGGTCGCGGCCGGCGTGGCGCCCTCCCCGGTGCCGTACGCGGACGTCACCGTGGCGGCCACCCACAAGCTGCTGCGCGGCCCGCGCGGGGGCCTGCTGCTGTCCACCGCGGAGCTGGCCGAGCGGATCGACCGGGCGGTGTTCCCGTTCAGCCAGGGCGGGGCGGCGATGAACGAGGTGGCCGGCAAGGCGGTGGCGCTGGCCGAGGCGGCGACGCCCGGCTACCGGGCGTACGCGCAGCGGACGGTGGACGGGGCGCGGGTGCTGGCGACAGGGCTCGCGGCGGCCGGGATGCGCCTGCTGACCGGCGGCACCGACACCCACCTGGTGACGGCGGACGTGAGCCCGCTGGGCGTCACCGGCGCGGAGGCCGAGCGGCGCTGCGCCGTGGCCGGACTGCTGCTCGGCAAGTGCGCGCTGCCCTTCGACCCGGCTCCGGCGGCCGAGGCCTCCGGGATCCGGCTGGGCACCGGCACGGTGACCAGCCAGGGGATGGGCGAGGCGGAACTCGCCGAGCTCGCCGGGCTGATCGCTCAGGCGCTCGCCGGGGGCACGGGCGCGCGGGTGGCGAACCGGGTCCGGGAGCTGGCCCTGTCCTTCGCCGACCGACGGTGACGAGAGCCTCGTCGACGGATATTCGGATCTCCTACCCGGGAGAGCGAACCGCGATGCGTGCCTTGAGCGTCCGACTCAATAAGGTGTGGGGCGTGGCGACGCACCTCGAACCCCGGGAACGCAGGGGAGTACCTTCGGTACCTCCCCGTTGGACAGTGACGCAGGAGGCCGGTGGTGCGTGAGTATCTGCTGGTGCTGTTCTGCACCGCCGCCGTCACCTACCTGTTGACCGGCCCGGTCCGGAAGTTCGCCATCGCGGCCGGCGCCATGCCGCCGGTCCGCGCCCGGGACGTGCACCGCGAGCCGACGCCGCGGCTCGGCGGGATCGCCATGTTCGGCGGGCTGTGCGCGGGCATCCTGGTCGCCTCGCAGCTGGACAACCTGAGCAAGGTGTTCTCCCAGGGCACCGACATCCGCGCGCTGCTGTCCGGCGCCGGGATCATGTGGCTGCTCGGGGTGCTCGACGACAAGTGGGGCGTGGACGCGCTGGTGAAGCTCGGCGGCCAGATGATCGCCGCCGGTGTGATGGTCTGGCAGGGCGTCACGGTGATCACCCTCCCGGTGCCCGGTGTCGGCGCGGTCGCGGTGAGCCCCACCCAGGGCATGGTCATCTCGGTCACCCTGGTCGTCGTCATGGTCAACGCGGTGAACTTCATCGACGGCCTGGACGGCCTGGCGGGCGGCATGGTCTGCATCGCCGCGATGGCGTTCTTCCTGTACAGCTACCGGCTCTGGTACGGCTACACGATCACCGACGCGGCGCCCGCGGTGCTGTTCAGCGTGCTGCTGATCGGCATGTGCCTGGGCTTCCTGGCGCACAACATGCACCCCGCGCGAATCTTCATGGGCGACTCCGGCTCGATGATGCTGGGCCTGATGCTGGCCGTGGCCGCGATCTCCATCACCGGCCGCGTCGACCCGGACCTGATCAGCAGCGAGACCGGTTCGCAGACCGCGACCGTGCACGCCCTGGTGCCGATCTACATCCCGCTGCTGCTGCCGCTGACGGTCATCGCGCTGCCGCTGGCGGACCTGCTGCTCGCGGTGGTGCGCCGCACCTGGGCCGGCCAGTCGCCGTTCGCCGCGGACAAGCGCCACCTGCACCACCGGCTGCTCCAGGTCGGGCACTCGCACAGCCGTGCGGTCCTGATCATGTACTTCTGGGCCGCGCTGATCGCCTTCGGCACGGTGGCCTTCTCGGTCACCAACACCGGCCGCACGGTGGTGCTGACGCTCGCCGGGCTCTGCCTGGTCGGCCTGGTGGTGCTGCTGACGCCGCAGTTCCGGCCGCGCGCGCCGAAGGCGGTGCAGGCCTTCGTCCCGCCGCGCTACCGGCGCCGTCCGCCCGCCCCCATGGCCGAACTGTCGGCAAAGGACAAGCAACTTCTCGGTGAAGCCGACCGGGGAGCCTCCGCGCTCGACGACCGCGGCCGGACCACCGGCCGCCGCTAGCAAGGCAGTTGATGTTCCGTCGGATGGCCTCACCCGTTCGGCTGTACCGTTGCGCCGTCGGTGTGACAGGTGCCACACATTCATGGTAAAGCTCTCATCAAATAGTTTGTGATACCGTTCACGAGTACCGAGAACACGCCGAAAGACCTGACAGGTGGAGGACTTCCGTCCCTGGTCGGTCTCCCTCGACGGGCCCGCCGCTCCAGCGGGCGGCCCGGGCGGCGGCCTCTCGGTCCGGTGTCACCCACCACCTTCTGTGCCCCGTCCCCCCGTCTCATCGACATGCCGCCGGAGCTGCCGACATGCCGTCCACCGACGCCCGGATCCTCCGAGGCGCCGCGATTCCCACTGCGGCCGCCGGGATCATCGCCATGGCGATCTCGTTCGCCGTCGCCGGCGGGAAGGGGCTGCTCGGCGCCCTCTTCGGCGCGCTGCTGGTGATGGCCTTCTTCAGTTCCGGCCAGGTCGCGCTCGACCGCCTGACCAGGTCGAACCCGCAGATCATGATGGCCGCGGCGCTCCTGGTGTACACCACGCAGATCCTGCTGGTCGGCATCGTCCTGGCCGTCTTCAAGGACACCGGGCTCTTCAACCGGCAGGCCTTCGCCTTCACGCTGCTCGGCTGCGCGCTGATCTGGACGGGGTTCCAGGTGCGTGGCGCGCTGAAGGCCAAGACCTTCTACGTCGACCCCGACGCCTCGGAAAAGAAGGGTGACAAGCCTTCCGACTCGGGGCGTCAACAGTGACGAGGCCCGACTGTCCCCCCAACGAGGGGGGCGGTGTTTATGCCGCACTGACGGACTGCTATCGTCCGTCGCAACAACGGAGTACGGGAAGCGGCCAGGTCTGTCCGAACAGCGGACGGATCGCCCCCCGAATCCGCGCAGTCTTCGATGATCCCGCTGTGGTGCGGCGCACCGGCGCGCGGGATCCGCGAGAAACCCATCAAGTTTCAGTGCCGCTCCGTGGCCGCAGGCCACGCCGACACACCGAGGTTGCCGTAACCATGCGTCACGACGAAGGAGTCCGTGGTGAGTGCTGATCAGCTCACGTTCCTCGCCTCAGGCAGTTGCCACTTCGGGGACGCTGGCTGCGGCTTCCCGGCCCCGGGTCTGAACGAGTTCCAGTTCAAGCCGATCTTCTCGATCGGCAGCATCGAGTTCAACAAGCCGATGCTGCTGTCGGTCATCGTTGCGCTCCTGGTCGTCGTCTTCTTCTGGGCCGCCTTCGCCAAGCCGCGCCTGGTCCCCGGCAAGCTGCAGCTGGTCGGCGAGATCGGCTACGACTTCGTCAAGCGCTCCATCGTGCTGGAGACGATCGGCAAGAAGGGCGAGAAGTACGTCCCGATGCTCGTCTCGATGTTCTTCTTCATCTGGTTGATGAACATCATGTCGATCATCCCGTTCGCACAGTTCCCCGTGACGGCGGCGATCGCGTTCCCGGCCGGCCTCGCGGCGGTCGTGTGGATCACCTACATGACGCTGACCTTCAAGAAGCACGGCTTCGTCGGCGGTCTCAAGAACCTCTGCTGGCCCTCGGGCATCCCCGGCTGGGTCATGTTCATCCTGGTGCCGATCGAGTTCTTCTCGAACATCTTCGTGCGCCCCTTCACGCTCGCGGTCCGAGCCTTCGCGAACATGTTCGCGGGCCACCTGCTGGTCGTGATGTTCTCCGTTGCCTCCTGGTACCTGCTCAGCCCGACCCTGGGTGCGCTCTACGGCTCGGCCTCGTTCGTCGTCGCCGTCGGCCTGACCGCCTTCGAGCTGCTGGTCCAGTTCCTGCAGGCCTACATCTTCGTGATGCTCGCCAGCAGCTACATCGCCGGTGCCCTCGAAGAGGCGCACTGAGCCAGGGGGCCCCGGCCCTCCTGAACCACTCCCGGAACGCCCGGTGGCCAATCACCACCGGTACACCATCCCCGCAAAGGACACACTGCAATGAGCATGCTCGCTGAGGTCGGCGTCTACGGTTCCGTCGCTTCGATCGGTTACGGCCTCGCCGCGATCGGCCCCGGCATCGGTGTCGGTCTCATCTTCGGTAACGGTGTGCAGGCGATGGCCCGCCAGCCCGAGGCTGCTGGCCTGATCCGCTCCAACATGTTCATCGGCTTCGCGCTGACCGAGGCGCTCGCCCTCATCGGCATCGTCATGCCGTTCGTCTTCGGCCAGGGCCCCAAGTAATCCCCGGCGTAGACCCTTCGAGGAAGGTCCAGATATGAGCGTCGTGGCTCAGCTTGCGGAGACGGAGGAGATCATGAATCCTCTCCTGCCCGCGTGGCCCGAGATCATCATCGGCCTGCTCTGCTTCTTCATCGTCTTCGGCCTGCTCGGCAAGAAGCTCCTCCCCAGCATCGAGAAGGTGCTGTCGGAGCGTCGGGACGCCATCGAAGGCGGCATGGAGCGCGCCGAGGCCGCCCAGGCCGAGGCCCAGGCCCTGCTTGAGCAGTACCGCGCCGAGCTCGCCGAGGCGCGTCACGAGGCTGCCCGCATCGTCGAGCAGGCTCGCGAGCAGGGCGCTGCCCAGCTCACCGAGATGCGCGAGGAGGGCCAGCGTCAGCGCGAGGCCATCGTCGCCGCCGGCCACGCGCAGATCGAGGCCGACAAGAAGCAGGCGACCGCCGTCCTGCGCCAGGACGTGGGTTCGCTGGCCTCCCAGCTGGCTTCCCGCATCGTGGGTGAGTCCCTTGAGGACAGCGCTCGGCAGAGCGGCGTGATCGACCGTTTCCTGGACGAGCTGGAGGCCAAGGCCGCCGTTGCTCAGGGTGCGGCCAAGTGATCGGCGCCAGCCGCGAGGCCCTCGCCGCCGGCCGGCAGAACCTGGAGAGCCTGACCGACTCCACCTCGGTGGACGCGGCCAAGCTCGCCGAGGAGCTCACCGCCGTCACGGCCGTGCTGGACCGTGAGGTGTCGCTGCGCCGTGTCCTGACCGACCCGTCCCGGTCGGGTCAGGACAAGGCCCAGCTGGTCTCCTCGCTGCTGACCGGTCAGGTCTCCGGCGAGACCGTCGACCTCGTCTCCGGTCTGGTCCGCTCCCGCTGGTCGGGCTCGCGCGACCTGGTGGACGGGACCGAGGAGCTGGCCGCGTACGCCGAGGTCATCGCGGCGGACAGGGCAGGCGCCCTGGACGACGTCGAGGACGAGCTGTTCCGGTTCAGCCGGGTGGTGAGCGGCTCGCACGAGCTGCGCGCCGCGCTGACCGAGCCGAAGGCCGGCATCGCCCCGAAGGCCGCGCTGATCAACAAGCTGCTCGGCGGCCGCGCTCACGCGGGCACCGTCCGGCTGGTCACGGCCATCGTCAACGCGCCGCGTGGCCGTAGCCTGGAGCAGGGCCTGGAGTCCTACTCGAAGCTCGCCGCCGCGCGCCGCGGCCGCGTGGTGGCCCTGGTCACCACCGCGGTGCCGCTGTCGGACACCCAGAAGGAGCGCCTGTCCGGTGCTCTGGCCCGGATGTACGGCCGCCAGGTCCACCTGAACATCGACGTCGACCCCGAGGTCGTCGGCGGTGTCCGGGTGCAGGTCGGCGACGAGATCATCGACGGCACCGTGTCGAGCCGCCTCGAAGGCGCTCGCCAGTCGCTCGAAGGCTGAGCACCGAAGCAGCAGCACATCCGACCCTCGGTCGGGAAACCGGCTCCCCAAGGAGCCGGCACATCGGACGGCCGGTTCGGCAGACCCGGCCGAGAGTCGAATACTTGCGGCCCTCAATGGCGGGCCGAGGATCGCAAACTAGGAGAGCAGGGAAGCCTGATGGCGGAGCTTACGATCCGTCCGGAGGAGATCCGGGACGCGCTGGCCGACTTTGTCCAGTCGTACCAGCCGGACGCCGCTTCTGTGGAAGAGGTCGGCACGGTCACTGACGCGGCGGACGGCATCGCGCATGTCGAGGGCCTGCCCTCGGTCATGGCGAACGAGCTGCTGAGGTTCGAGGACGGCACGCTCGGCCTCGCGCTGAACCTCGACACCCGCGAGATCGGTGTCGTCATCCTCGGCGAGTTCGGTGGCATCGAAGAGGGCCAGACCGTGCGCCGCACCGGCGAGGTCCTCTCGGTTCCGGTCGGCGACGGCTACCTCGGCCGCGTCGTGGACCCGCTGGGCAACCCGATCGACGGTCTGGGTGACATCGCCTCCACCGGCCGTCGTGCCCTGGAGCTGCAGGCCCCCGGCGTCATGGCCCGCAAGTCGGTCAAGCAGCCGCTGCAGACCGGCATCAAGGCCATCGACTCGATGACCCCGATCGGCCGTGGCCAGCGTCAGCTGATCATCGGTGACCGCCAGACCGGCAAGACCGCGGTGGCCGTCGACACGATCATCAACCAGCGCGACAACTGGCGCTCGGGCGACCCGGAGAAGCAGGTCCGCTGCATCTACGTCGCCGTGGGCCAGAAGGGCTCCACCATCGCGTCCGTCCGCGGCGCCCTGGAGGAGGCCGGCGCGCTGGAGTACACCACCATCGTGGCCGCTCCCGCCTCCGACCCGGCCGGCTTCAAGTACCTCGCCCCGTACACCGGTTCGGCCATCGGCCAGGAGTGGATGTACGACGGCAAGCACGTCCTGATCATCTTCGACGACCTGTCGAAGCAGGCCGAGGCCTACCGCTCCGTGTCGCTGCTGCTGCGCCGTCCGCCGGGCCGCGAGGCCTACCCGGGCGACGTCTTCTACCTGCACTCCCGCCTGCTGGAGCGCTGCGCCAAGCTGAACGACGCCCTGGGCGGCGGCTCGATGACCGGTCTGCCGATCATCGAGACCAAGGCCAACGACGTCTCGGCGTACATCCCGACCAACGTCATCTCCATCACCGACGGCCAGTGCTTCCTGGAGTCCGACCTGTTCAACGCCGGCATCCGCCCGGCCGTGAACGTCGGCATCTCGGTCTCCCGCGTCGGTGGCTCCGCCCAGATCAAGGCCATGCGCTCGGTCGCCGGCCGTCTGCGTCTGGACCTCGCCCAGTACCGCGAGCTGGAGGCCTTCGCCGGCTTCGGTTCCGACCTGGACGCGGCCTCCAAGGCCCAGCTGGCGCGCGGTGCGCGCATGGTCGAGCTGCTGAAGCAGGGCCAGTACCAGCCGTTCCCGGTCGAGGAGCAGGTCGTCTCCATCTGGGCCGGCACCACCGGCAAGCTGGACGACGTCCCGGTCGCCGAGATCCGCCGCTTCGAGCGCGAGTTCCTGGACCACGTGCGCCTCCAGCACAAGGACCTGCTCGCGGGCATCGTCGAGACCGGTCTGCTCGCCGAGGGCACCGTCGACGCGCTGACCACGGCCATCGACGCCTTCAAGCAGGGGTACCAGACCGCCGACGGCAAGCTGCTCTCCGAGCAGGCCTGAGTCCGGTAGCGAGGGAAAGGACGTAACGACCCATGGGAGCACAGCTTCGGGTCTACAAGCGCCGGATCCGCTCTGTCACCGCGACGAAGAAGATCACCAAGGCGATGGAGATGATCTCCGCGGCGCGCATCGGCAAGGCGCAGCGCGCGGTGGCCGCCTCCGCTCCGTACGCCGATGAGCTCACCCGGGCGGTGACGGCGGTGGCCACCCGGTCCAACGCCAAGCACCCGCTCACCACCGAGAACCCGAACGCCACGCGTGCCGCCGTCCTGCTGATCACGGCGGACCGCGGCCTGGCGGGCGGTTACTCGTCCAACGCCATCAAGGCGGCGCTGGCGCTCACCGAGCGCCTGCGCGGCGAGGGCAAGGACGTGGTGACCTACATCGTCGGTCGGAAGGGTCTGTCGTACTACACCTTCCGTGACCTGGCGGTCGGGAACTCGTGGACGGGCTTCTCGGACAAGCCGACCTACGGTGACGCGAAGACGGTCGCGGGCGAGCTGATCGAGGCCTTCACGGCCGAGACCGGCGGCGTGGACGAACTCCACGTGGTCTCGACCGAGTTCGTGTCGATGCTGACGCAGGACGCGGTGGACGCCCGACTGCTGCCGCTGAAGCTGGACGAGGTCCAGCTCAGCGACCAGACGTCGGCCAAGGCCGAGATCTTCCCGCTGTACGACTTCGAGCCGTCGGCGGAGGGCGTCCTCGACGCGCTGCTGCCGCGGTACGTCGAGAGCCGGATCTACAACGCGCTGCTGCAGTCGGCCGCCTCCGAGCACGCCGCCCGCCGCCGCGCGATGAAGAGCGCGACGGACAACGCCGGCGAGCTCATCAAGTCGCTCACGCGGCTTGCCAACTCGGCCCGTCAGGCCGAGATCACCCAGGAAATCAGCGAGATCGTCGGCGGTGCCAACGCCCTCGCCGACGCTAGCCGCGGGAGCGAATGAGAATGACCACCACTGTTGAGCCGACCACGGCGACGGGCCGCGTCGCGCGGGTCATCGGCCCGGTCGTCGACGTGGAGTTCCCCGTCGACGCCATTCCGAACATGTTCAACGCCCTGCACGTCGAGGTGGAGAACCCCGACGGCTCGGGCAAGAAGACCCTGACCCTCGAGGTCGCCCAGCACCTGGGCGACGGCATGGTCCGCGGCATCTCGATGCAGCCGACCGACGGTCTGGTCCGTGGCACCCAGGTCACCGACACCGGTGCCGCCATCTCGGTGCCCGTCGGCCAGATCACCAAGGGCAAGGTCTTCAACGCCCTCGGCGACGTGCTGAACGTGGACCAGAAGGAGTTCGACCAGCAGGTCGAGGTCCGCTGGCCGATCCACCGCAAGGCGCCGGAGTTCAAGGACCTCGAGTCCAAGACCGAGATGTTCGAGACCGGCATCAAGGTCATCGACCTCCTCACCCCGTACGTCCAGGGTGGCAAGATCGGTCTGTTCGGTGGTGCCGGTGTCGGCAAGACCGTTCTGATCCAGGAGATGATCTACCGCGTCGCCGAGAACTTCGGTGGTGTGTCGGTGTTCGCCGGCGTCGGCGAGCGCACCCGTGAGGGCAACGACCTCATCGACGAGATGGTCGACTCGGGCGTTCTGGACAAGACCGCGCTGGTCTTCGGCCAGATGGACGAGCCGCCGGGCACCCGTCTGCGCGTCGCGCTCTCCGCGCTGACCATGGCGGAGTACTTCCGTGACGTCGAGAAGCAGGACGTGCTCCTCTTCATCGACAACATCTTCCGGTTCACCCAGGCCGGTTCCGAGGTGTCGACCCTGCTCGGCCGCATGCCCTCCGCGGTGGGCTACCAGCCGAACCTGGCCGACGAGATGGGCCTCCTCCAGGAGCGCATCACCTCGACCCGCGGTCACTCGATCACCTCGATGCAGGCGATCTACGTCCCCGCGGACGACCTGACCGACCCGGCCCCGGCCACCACCTTCGCCCACCTGGACGCGACGACCGTTCTGTCGCGCCCGATCTCGGAGAAGGGCATCTACCCGGCCGTCGACCCGCTGGACTCCACGTCCCGCATCCTCGACCCGCGGTACATCGCGCAGACCCACTACGACACGGCCCTCCGTATCAAGGGGATCCTGCAGAAGTACAAGGACCTCCAGGACATCATCGCCATCCTCGGTATGGACGAGCTGTCGGAGGAGGACAAGATCACGGTCCACCGGGCCCGTCGCATCGAGCGCTTCCTCTCGCAGAACACCTACGTGGCGAAGCAGTTCACCGGTGTCGAGGGTTCGACCGTGCCGCTGTCGGAGACCATCGAGGCCTTCAACTCGATCGCGGACGGCAAGTACGACTCCGTCCCGGAGCAGGCCTTCTTCATGTGCGGTGGCATCGAGGACCTCGAGAAGAACGCCGCCGAGCTGGCGAAGAAGTAATCGCGGCCGGTAGCAGCTGAGTGACCGTGAGGGGTGGCCCCGAGCCCGGGACCACCCCTCGCGTCGCATCGGCTGTGATTCCGGTCAAATCCGTGCCGCCGGTTTCATGCCGGGGGCGCGCGGCCGTTATTCTTACCGAAACTCCCGAGTAATCGGGGGTTGCATGAGCCTAGGAGCCCACGTTGGCTGAGCTGCACGTCGAGCTGGTCGCAGCCGACCGCAAGGTGTGGTCCGGTGCGGCCACCATCGTCGTCGCCCGTACGGCCTCCGGCGACACCGGCATCATGCCGGGTCACACCCCGGTGCTGAGTGTGCTGGAGACCGGTCCGGTCACCATCCGCACGACGGACGGCGGCACCGTGATCGCCGCGGTGCACGGCGGCTTCATCTCCTTCGCCGACAACAAGCTGTCTCTGCTCGCGGAGATCGCCGAGCTGGCGGACGAGATCGACGTCGCCCGCGCCGAGCGCGCGCTGGAGCAGGCCAAGTCGGGCCTGGACGAGCACGCCGAGCGGCGCGCCGAGGTCCGCCTGTTCGCGGCGCGCGGCCTCAAGGCCCACGTCTGAGTGCGCCGAGACCCCGGTTCAGCGGGGTCGACCGACGGTCCCGGGGACGCGTGAGCGTGACCCCGGGACTGTCGTCGTAGTTGGTAGGTCAACGCGGTCGCTTGATACGACCGATACGGGGAACGCGGGTAGCGAGGAGGTAGGTGAGCATGGTCCTCGCGCTTGTGGTGTGTGCGGCGGTCGTGGCGCTGGGTGTGATCGGCCTGGTGGCGTTCGCGGTACGACGCCGCCTGATCCAGCGGGTCGGCGGCACGTTCGACTGCAGTTACCGACTCAAAATGCCCGCCGACGCCTCGACGCAGTCCGACCTCGACGAGAACGGCAAACCCACCTCGGCCCCGGTCCCCCAGACCGACGGCAAGGGGTGGGTTTTTGGTATCGGCCGCTACAGCGGTGACTCGATCGAGTGGTTCCGGGTCTTCTCGTACGCCCCGCGCCCGCGCAGGGTGCTGCCGCGCCGGGAGATCGAGGTGCTCGGCCGGCGCTACCCGGAGGGCCAGGAGGAGCTCGCCCTGCTCTCCGGCTCGGTGGTGCTGCGCTGCCTGCACAACGGGGAGCCGCTGGAGCTGGCGATGAGCGAGGACGCGCTCACCGGCTTCCTCGCCTGGCTGGAGGCCGCCCCACCCGGGCAGAGGGTCAACGTCGCGTAGCGACGGACCCTCGGGGTGGGGGTGCCCCCGGCCGGAGGCTGGGGGAGGTGAACGTCGCGTAGCGGCGGGACCCTCGGGGTGGGGGTACCCCCGGCCGCCGGGCTGATCCCCGCTCGGGGTTAACGCCGCCTAACCCGTCCGGCTACGCTGGCCGCATGGTGAATCTGACGCGCATCTACACCCGTACCGGCGACGACGGCACCACCGCGCTCGGCGACATGAGCCGGACCACCAAGACCGATCCCCGCCTGGCGGCGTACGCCGACACCAACGAGGCGAACGCGGCGATCGGGGTGGCCGTCGCGGCCGGATCGCTGCCCGAGGACATCGTCACGGTGCTCGTCCGGATCCAGAACGACCTGTTCGACGTCGGCGCGGACCTGTCCACGCCGGTGGTCGAGGACCCGAAGTACCCGCCGCTGCGGGTGCTGCCGTCGTACATCGACCGGCTGGAGGGGGACTGCGACCACTACCTGGAGCAGTTGGAGAAGCTGCGTAGCTTCATCCTGCCCGGCGGCACGCCCGGCGCGGCCTACCTGCACCTGGCCTGCACGGTGGTGCGGCGGGCCGAGCGGGCCACCTGGGCGGCGATCGCGGAGCACGGGGACAGCGTCAACCCGCTGACCGCGAAGTACCTCAACCGGCTCTCCGACCTGCTGTTCATCCTGGCCCGGGCGGCCAACAAGGAGCGCGGCGACGTGCTCTGGGTGCCGGGCGAGAACCGCTAGGGAGAGTCCCTCAGAGCCGCTTCTCCGGGACGCCGGCGGCGGGCTGCTCGGCGATCGGGGCGTGCGCGTCCTGCTCGCCGGCCGGCGGCTGCTTGGGCCAGAGCGTGTAGCTGACGGCGATGACCACGTTGACCACGGCGGCGATGCCCAGCTTGAGGTACCACTGGAGGAAGGTGCCGAAGTGCGCGGAGCCTCCCGACAGCGGCACCAGCAGGGTGATCAGACTCAGCGTGATCACGGCCGAGACCACCGTGCGGCGGCAGATCTGCCACTCGTACCGGGACCGCTCCGCGCCGTACTTCGGCGAGCGCGGCGGCTTGGGGCCGCCGGCGAAGCGGTACATGAAGTGCCGGTCGGCCCAGCGGACCAGGGAGGGCCCGTATCCGATCGAGAAGCCCGCGTAGCTCGCCGCGAGGGCGTGCGTCCAGCTCGCGGCGGCGCCGCCGCGCAGGTCGAGCACGGTGAGCGCGTACAGGGTGAGGTCCACCACCGGCAGGCCGGCCAGCAGGGCGGTGCTGGTGCGGCGCCACCGCAGCAGGTAGCGGGCGGCGAGACCGAGGCCGAGCAGGATCCAGAAGGAGATCTCGGCCGCGACGATGAGGGTGACGATCACGTTGTGCTCCCGGGCGGTCGGCGGTGCCTCCAGCCTGGCGCGCGGGCGTGGCCGCGTCGTCGTCGCCGGGTGCCGTCCCGGCCTGCACCTTTCGATGTACGGCTGCTCCTCCGGGGACGGGAGCCGCCCGGCGCCCGGGGATGGTGAGATGGGGGTGTGCTGAGACCGACCCTCACCCCGCGCCAGGAGGACCGGGGGATCGCCCTGCTCGGTCTGCTCGGCGGAGCGCTGCTGATCGCGCTCCAGGTCTACGACAACTCGTCGCGGATCCCGCGCTGGGCGGTGGTGCCGTCGCTGCTGGTGATGGCGGTGCTGGAGCTGTTCCGCCGGACCAGGCCGGTGCTCACCACGACGCTGGGCGGGCTCGCCTTCGGGTACAGCATCTTCACCGGCGCCCTGCTGGCGACCAGCCTGATGTACACCGACCTGCTCTACGCGGCGGTGCTCTACGGCACCCCGAGGATGTCCCGGATCCTGCACCTGACCGGCACGGGCTCGGTGCTGGTGCTGTCCACCCTGGTGCTGATCTACAGCGACGCCTCGAACGCGGTGGCGGTGGTGGTGCTCACCGTGCTGATCTACCTGGCGCCGGTCTGGACCGGTGACGTGGTCCGCAAGCACCGCGACCGGGCGGTGAGCGAGCGGCTGCGGGCCGAACAGACCGCGCTGCTCTCGGAGATGGACCGGCGTGAGGCCGTCGTCGCCGAACGCGCCAGGATGGCACGGGAGTTGCACGACGTGGTGGCCAACCACCTGTCGGCGATCGCGATCCACGCGACCGGCGCGCAGTCCGTCGCCCGGCGCCGTCGGCTGGCCGGGGACGACCCGCTGGTGGAGGTGCTGGCGGTGATCCGGGAGAGCAGCGTCCAGGGTTTGGCCGAAATGCGTCGCATGATCGGACTGCTGCGCGACAGCGGCGGGGGAGAGGCGGACGAGTCGTACGCGGCGCCCGACCTGGCCGCCGTGGACGCCCTGTTGGCCAAGGCCCGGGCGGCCGGTCAGGACGTCGGGCTGGACTTCGAACTCGCCGAGCAGGGCGAGCGCGGGGAGGTCCCGGTGCCGGTCCGGCTGGCCGCGTACCGGATCGTCCAGGAGTCGCTGACCAACGCGCTCAAGCACGCCGGGCCCGGACTGGTCAGCGTGCGGATGGAGTTCGGCCCCGAGGAACTGCGGATCGCCGTGGACAGCCCGTACCGGCACGGCCCGGGCCGCGAACTGCCCGGCGCCCGGGCCGGGCTGGTCGGCATGGCGGAGCGGGCCGGGCTGCTCGGCGGCAGCTTCGAGGCGGGGCCACGGAACGACTACTGGAGCGTGCGCGCGGTACTGCCGCGCGGGCGGGAGAGCGGGGCAGGGGCATGACGATCCGGGTGCTGGTGGCCGAGGACCAGGCGGCGGTACGGGCGGCGCTGGTGATGATCCTGCGGGCCGAACCGGACATCGAGGTGGTCGGGCAGGCCGCCGACGGCGAGGAGGCCGTCCGGCTGGCGCTGGAGCTGCGGCCCGACGTGGTGCTGATGGACGTGCAGATGCCCCGGCTGGACGGCGTCTCGGCGACCCGGCAGGTGGTCGCCGCCGGGGCCGGCCAGGTGCTCGTGCTGACCACCTTCGACCTGGACGAGTACGTCTACGGCGCGCTGCGGGCCGGCGCGGCCGGGTTCCTGCTCAAGGACCTGGAGGCGGACACCCTGGTCGAGGGCGTCCGGACGGTGGCGCGCGGGGACGGCATGCTGGCGCCCTCGGTGACCAGGCGACTGATCGGCGCCTTCGCCCGGCCGGACCGGGCGGTCGGGCCGGAAGCCAGGGAGGCGGTGGCCGGACTGACCCCGCGTGAGCGGGAGGTGCTGGCCTGCATCGGGGCCGGGCTGTCCAACGGGGAGATCGCGGCCCGGCTGGAGATGGCGGAGGCGACCACCAAGACGCACGTCAGCCGGATCCTGGCGAAGCTGGGGCTGCGCAACCGGGTGCAGGCGGCGATCCTGGCGCAGGACCTCGGGCTGAGTGTCTGACCGTCCGACCGTCTGATGGTCTGGCCATCCGGTCCGGTCAGATGGTCCGATCGGCTGGTCTGATCAGCTGGTCACGGCGGGTCTGGGTCGCCCGACCAGGTCGGGCGCAGATCACACTCCCGATTGACACCACGGGGCCGGATTGGGCATTAGAGTCCCGGCAACGAGCGACGCGGCTCTCCGGCGGTGACCCCTGCCCTGAGCCGCCTTCAGGGCCCGCCCCAGGGCGGCGACGGCATCGGGAGACCCAGCCATGAGCAATGCGTCCAGCAAGCAGATCGCCGTGATCGGTGCCGGCCTGATGGGCGCCGGCATCGCCCAGGTGTCCGCGCAGGCCGGCCACCCGGTGGTGCTGCGGGACGTCACCGAGGAGGCCCTGCAACGCGGTCTCGCGGGCATCCGCGCCTCCTACGCGAAGTTCGTCGCCAAGGGCCGGCTGAGCGCCGAGGACGCCGAGGCCGCGCTGGGCCGGATCACCACCACCACCGACCTGGGCGCCGTCGCCGAGGCCGACATCGTGGTCGAGGCCGTGTTCGAGCAGTTCGAGGTCAAGGAGGCCGTCTTCCGGGAGCTCGACAAGCTCGCCAAGGACGGCGCGGTGCTGGCCTCCAACACCTCCGCCATCCCGATCACCCGGATCGCCGCCGCCACCCGGCGCCCCGAGTCGGTCGTCGGCGTGCACTTCTTCTCGCCGGTGCCGCTGATGAAGCTGGTCGAGCTGGTCCGCGGCTACAAGACCAGCGACGAGACCCTGGCCGCCGCCCGCGCCTTCGCCGAGGGCGTCGGCAAGGACGTCGTGGTGGTCAACCGGGACGTGGCCGGCTTCGTCACCACCCGCCTGATCACCGCACTGGTCGTCGAGGCCGCCAAGCTGTACGAGTCGGGCGTCGCCACCGCCGAGGACATCGACACCGCCTGCCGCCTCGGCTTCGGCCACCCGATGGGCCCGCTGGAGACCGCCGACCTGACCGGCGTGGACATCCTGCTGCACGCCGCCCGCAACATCTACGAGGAGACCCAGGACGAGAAGTTCGCCGCCCCGGAGATCATGGCGCGCATGGTCACCGCCGGCGACCTCGGCCGCAAGAGCGGCCGCGGCTTCTACCCGTACGAGGGCAAGTGAGCCCCCGCCGGAACGGGTGAACGACGACGCCCGGCGACCGGGCGGGCCGTGCGGCCGAACACCGTACGGCCCGCCCGGTCGGGGGCGGGTGAGTTTCCTCACGCCAGGTGCCGCAGACGGGTGATTTGGGCGGTAATCGAGCGTAGGTGTGGAGACTGACTGCGTATATTCCCTCGGACGAGTGAAGTTGCTTCAGATCTGGCCGGAACCAGCAACCTGCGCTGCTGGTTCGCCGTCAGAAGAGGGAGACCCGGCCCAGCACGACGAGGCTGCGACCGGACCCGGGCGAGGGGCCACGGCCCGCCCGGATGGACACCCCACCCCCCGACCCGGCACGGCCGGGTCGGACCACCCCCGTACCGGACCGGTCAGGCGAAGGAGGAGAGCATGCGCATCACCGGCGACCACAGGGCGCTGGCCATCGAAGGCCGCCTCGACGTGCGCACCGCCGCCGACGCGCGTGCCCGGCTGCACCAGGCCGTGGACGGCGGCCTCGGCGACCTCGTGCTCGACCTCGCCCGGTTGGAGTTCTGGGACGCCACCGGCCTCGGCGTGATCATGGGCACCCACCGCAGGGCCGGCCGGATCGGCCGCCGGCTGGTGCTGCGCTCCGTCCCGGCCCAGCTCCAGCGGCTGCTGGTGGCCACCAAGCTGCACCGCATCCTGGCCGTGGACGGCGTCACCGAGGCCCAGGGGATCGCCCTCTAGTGCTGCTCCGCGGAAGTTCGTGGAGGGGTGTTGATCAGGCTGCTTTGAGTGGGGTGCCCTCGTAGGTCCAGTGGTAGGGCTTGGCGGTCTCGTTGTGGCCGATCACGTAGGCCTCCAGCTTCTCGATCAGGTCGTCGCGGCTGGCGAAGTCGCCATGCCGCACGACTCGGCGGGTCAGGGCGGAAAAGAACAACTCGACCTGATTGAGCCACGAGGTGTGCGGAGGGGTCCACCGGACGTGCCAGCGTGGGTGGGCCGCCAGCCACGCCTTGGTGTGTTTGGCCGTGTGGGACGAGCCGTTGTCGAGCACGACGTGGATCTCACTGCCGGGTGCGATCGCCTGGTCGAGCTGGTTCAGGAACGCGGTGAAGGTCGCCGCGTCGTTGCGGGCGATCACCTCGGTGAGGACCTCGCCGGTGCGAACGTCGAGCGCGGCCACGAGGGAAACCGTGCCGTGGCGCCGGTACTCGAACTCCTGCCTGGTCGGCTCGCCGGGGCGTGTGGAACGCCCGGGATAGCGGCGCGAGCGGGCCGCGACCGCGGTCTTCTCGTCGATCGAGAGCACTACCGAGCCCGCGGGCGGATTCAGGTAGAGGGCGCACACCTCGGCGGCCCGCTGCCAGAAGTCGGGAGTGTCCCGGCGGGTGAGCCAGCCACGGACCTTGTGCGGCTTCAGGTCCAGGCCGGCCAGGATCCTGCCGACCTGGGAGGCGGAGACCGGCGCGAAGCACGTGTCGGCCACCCGTCGGGCGATGGCGCGGTGCGACCAGGTCGACTCCGGATGCGGAGGCGCGCTGGTGGCAGTGGCCACGATCGCCATGCGGACCTCGGGCCCGTAGGCCTTTGGCCGGCCCGAGCGTTCGGCGTCCCGCAGGCCGCCCAGACCCAGGGTGGCGAACCGGCCCCGCCACTTGCGCACCGTGTTCACGCTGACATCCAGCTCCCGGGCGATCGCGCCATTGGCGAGCCCGTCCGCCGCCGCGAGCACGATGCGGGCCCGCAACACCGCCCGTACTTCGGACTTCGCCGAAGCCGCTGTCCTGTCCAGCCGCTCGCGGACCCCCGTCTCCAGTACCACCGCGACCGCCGCCCCCGCCCGTTGATCACCACGCACGGCCACCGATCATGGCGGGCCGCCGCCGCACCCGGCAGGATGGGCCTGTGCCGAAGAACCCGCCGGAATCGATGCAGCACCACCTGCGCCAGCGCTTGAACCGCCACGCCCGCGAACGCTGGCTGCACGTGGACGCCATCTCGGTCCGCTTCCGTGCCGGATTTGCGTACGTCGCCGCCGAGTTGCCCGGTGGCCAGAGCCTTCCACTGTGCCGCCTGCGCTTCACCGGCGTACTCCACACCTGGGGCTTCTCGCTTTACCTGGCCAGCAACGACAGCTACCGCGACAACTTCCTGCCCAGCGGGCTGCCGTCCGGCTCCCCGGAAGAAGCCCTCGACTGCGCAGGCGGCCTCTACCTCAGCGGACTGGCTATCTGATCAACACCCCTCCACGAACTTCCGCGGAGCAGCACTAGGGCCTGTCCCGCCCTGCCCTCGTTCGGCCTCTGCCCTTGCTCGTTCCCAGCCCGCGTTCGTCCCCTGCCCGGTCTTCGTCCGGCTCCGACCCGGCCCGGATCGGCCGTCGCCCGGCCCCCGACCGGACTGCCCCTGCGCGGGCGGGCCCGGATGTGCAAGAGTCTGCCCGTCAGATGACGGCCGCCTCAGCCAGCTGCCCCCAGCCCGCGCGCGGCCGCGACCGAGACGTCAGCCGACCGGCGCGGGGCGCCGGCGGCCGAGCAGGATGCGGAGCAGAACGTGGCACAGCCAACCGGGGAGTTCCGGCAGGAGGCCGCCCGCACCCGAGGCGGCGAACTCGTCTCCGGCGCCCTGCTGGTCGGCGTCGGCGCCCCGGACGGCTCCGAGGTCAGGCCCTGCCCCGAGGAGTGGCGGCCCCGCCCGCGCCGGATCGAGCGCAGCGAGCCCGCCCGGGGCCCGGTCGGCGGCGTCGGCCGCGCGGTCGGCCCGCTCGCCCTCGGTGCCGGGCCCGCCGACCTGCCGCTGCTCGACCGCGAGGCCGACGTCGCCGAACTCCTCGGCCTGCTCGCCGAGGGCCGCTCGATACGCCTGGTCGGCCAGGCCGGCTCGGGCCGCAGCGCGCTGCTGTCGGCCGTCGCCGAGGCCGCCGCCGACCTCGCCCCCGGCGGCGTCGTCCAGCTCTGCGGGCACCGCCGCACCACCGCCGACCTGCTCCAGGACCTCTTCGCGGCCACCCATCACGCCCCCGGCTACCGGCCCGACCCGGGCCGGCTGGCCGTGCACCTCGCCGAGGTCGGCGCGATCGTGGTCGTCGACGGCGCGGAGCAGTCCGGCGCCGAGCTGGAGGGCCTGCTCGCCATCGCCCCCGGCTGCGCCTTCCTGATCTCCGTCGCCCCCGGGAGCCCGGCGCTGTCGCCCGGCTCCCGCTTGCAGGACCACCTGGTCGCCGGGCTCTCCCGCTCCGCCTGCCTCGCCCTCGCCGCCCGCCAGGCCGGTCGGCCGCTGGACGCCGAGGAGAAGGCCTGGGCGGTCGACCTCTGGTTCGAGTCCGAGGGACTGCCGCTGCGCTTCGTCCAGGCCGCCGCGCTGCTGCGCCAGCGGGACGTCGCGGTGGACGCGCTGGTCGCCGCCGAGGAGGACCGGATGGGGGTCTTCGGCGCGGTCGAGGAGCCCGTCCACGACCCCGACCCGGCCGTCCGCGAGAACGCGCTGCGCCGCACCGTCCCGCTGCCGTCCGTCGCCGAGACCGCCTCACCCGCCGTCCGGCTCGCGGAGGGTCTGAGCGAGCCCGCCCAGGCCGTCCTGAGGCTCGCCGTCGCGCTCGGCGGCGAGTGCCCCACCGCGCCGCACCTGCCCGCGCTGATCGACGTCGGCCAGGGCGAGAGCGCCCTCGCCGAACTCGCCGACGCCGGGCTGGCGGTGTCCATCGGCGGGCACCACCGGCTGACCGCCGGGGTGCTGGACCTGCTCGCCCCGCACTGGCCGGCCCGCGGCTGCCTGGACGGCGCCGCCCAGCACTTCTCCTGGTGGGTCGGGCACAGCTCGGTGTCGCTGGCGCAGGTCGCGGCCGAGGCGGAGGTGGTGGTCGGCGTGCTGGTCGCGGACCGGGAGGCCGGCCGGCACGACGCGGTCGTGCGCCTGGCCCGGGCGGCCGCGCCCGCGCTGGCGCTGGCACTGCGCTGGGGCGCCTGGGAGCGGGTCCTGCACCTGGGGCTGGAGGCGGCCCGCAGGACGGGCTCCGGTACCGACCAGGCCTGGTTCCACCACGAGGCGGGCGTGCACGCGTTCTGCGTCCAGGAGCCGTCCCGGGCGATGGCCGAGCTGGAGACGGCGCTCACCCTGCGGTCCGCCGCCGGCGAGCAGCGCGGCGTCGCGGCAGCCGGCCGGATGCTGGACCTGCTGCGCGCCGACGGGCGGCAGCTGGCGCCCGCCGCGACCCCCGGGCCGGCGCCCGTGCGGCGGCCCGTCATCCGCGCGATAGCCAAGGTGCCGTCCAGCCTGCGCTCCGGGACCAGGCGCCGGGTGATCGCCGCGTCGGCGGCCGTCCTCGCGCTCGGGGCGCTCGGGACGGCGGTGGCGATGAGCGCCACCGGTCCGGAGCAGCACCCGGGCAACGACCCGCACACCCGGCTCGACGACCCCGACGGCGGGCAGGGCGGGCCGCTCCCGTCGCCGCACGCCGGCGGCCCGACCGCCGCCACCGGTGCCACCGGTACGGGGGCGCCGGGGACGGACGCGGGCGGCGGTCCGGCGGCGGACGGGACCAGCCCGGAGCCGTCGCAGAGCGGTGGCGCGTCGCGCTCGCCGAGTGCGTCGAAGAAGCCGAGCCGTGGGCCGAGCGAGACCGCGGGGGCCACCGAGCAGCCGCAGCAGTCGCAGTCGCAGCCGCCCGCACCGGGACAGTCGCAGCCGCCGGCCCAGCAGTCCGGCCCGCCGCCGGGCGGTGGCAGTGGTGGCAGCGGCGGCAGTGGTGGTGCCGGTGGTGGCAGCGGTGGCAGCGGTGGCGGTGGCAACTCCGGGGGCACTCAGCCCGGCGGAGGCGCCAGTACGCCGCCCCCGCCGAAGCCGTCGACCACGTCGCCCTCGGCGACCGCGACCACACCGCCGCCCGCCACGACGGGCCCCGCGACCGGGACGCCCAGTCCGTCGTCGACGGCGTCCTCGCCGCCCGCGAGCTGACCGGTCAGAACAGCTTGAGCTTGTCGTCGTCGATGCCGCGCAGCTCGTCGTAGTCCAGCACCACGCAGCCGATGCCCCGGTCGGTGGCCAGCACGCGGGCCTGGGGCTTGATCTCCTGGGCGGCGAAGATGCCCTTGACCGGGGCCAACAGCGGGTCCCGGTTGAGGAGTTCGAGGTAGCGGGTGAGCTGCTCGACGCCGTCGATCTCACCGCGGCGCTTGATCTCGACGGCCACCGTGGTGCCGTCCGAGTCGCGGCAGAGGATGTCGACCGGGCCGATCGCGGTGGGGTACTCGCGGCGGATCAGGGACCAACCGGCGCCGAGCACCTCCATCCGGTCCGCGAGCAGTTCCTGGAGGTGCGCCTCGACGCCGTCCTTGATCAGGCCCGGGTCCACCCCGAGTTCGTGGGAGGAGTCGTGCAGCACCTCCTCCAGCGTGATGATGAGCTTCTCGCCGGCCTTGTTCACCACCGTCCAGACCCCGTCCGCCTCCTTGAGCGCGCACGGCGGGGACATCCAGTTGAGCGGCTTGTAGGCGCGGTCGTCGGCGTGGATGCTGACGCTGCCGTCGGCCTTGACCAGGATGAGCCTGGTGGCGGAGGGCAGATGGGCGGAGAGCCGACCGGCATAGTCGACTGAGCAGCGGGCAATTACGAGACGCACGGTCGACCACGCTAGCCCACCGGGGCCAGTTGATGCGATTCCACGACGACCGGGTGAAGAAACCGGGAACCCCGCGAACATGGAGGTTCGGCAATTCCGCGCACCGCCCGTCGCGGTCTGGCGCCCACCCCCTGGGGTCGCTACCGTACGTGACGGCACGCGTGCGGGATCGCTGTCAACGGGGACGGAGACTTCAGATGAACGATCCGACGGGATCCGGCCAATGTGGTGCACCACCGCGTATTTCCAAAGCAATCCACAGGAATGACCGGCCCGTCCCGCCGTTGACTGCCACGCTGTTCCGAGCGCGGTCGGTGTCCGGGACGTCACGTCCCGTGGTGCCGCCGCCTTCGCAGGGTGTCAAAAACGCCCGTTCCACGGCGTTCCGGACACCACGCGCGATCCGCCCACCCTCACTGTGAGCTTGGACTACGCACGACCACCCGGGCGCCGCGCGGGTGGACCGCGAGAGGAGAATCCATGTCGCTCGACGTCTCACCGGCCCTGCTGGAAAAGGCCGAGCGGGGCGAGGTCGACGAGCGGGAATTCGTCGACTGCGTCCGCGTCTCGCTGCCGTACGCCTGGGACCTGATCAGCTCGCTGGTCGCCCAGGCGAAGGTCGACGGTACCGACTTCGCCGACAACCAGGTACCGCCGCCCAGCGAGCAGGCCCGCGGCCAGCTCCTGCGGGCCCTCGCCAGCGACGCCATCCGGGGGGCCCTGCAGCGGCACTTCGGGGTGCGGCTGGCCTTCCAGAACTGTCACCGGGTGGCGGTCTTCCTGCCGTCGGACGCCAACGAGGCACGGCACGCACGCTTCACCTCGGTCCGGGAGCAGCTGCTCAACCAGTCCGAGGAACTGCGGGACTGCTGACCCGGCAGCACCGCCGATCCCGGGCCCTGGGTCCTGATCGGCCCTAGCGGTCCTGAAGGTCGTCGGGCCGCCCCCGTCCCCCGGTGCGGGGGGAGGGGCGGCGGCCCGGACCGGGCCCGGCCGCTCCACCCCCGGGCTCACCCCAGCTGCGGCAGCACCTCGGAGCCGAGCCGGGCGATGTTGTGCAGGGTCGCCTCGCGCTCGCCGCTGCCCTCCGCGAGCAGCGCGAAGCGGCGGATGCCGGTCCGCTCGGCGGTGGCCAGCAGCCGGTCGGCGCACTGCCGCGGCGTGCCCACCGCGTGCAGGTCGCAGAGGAGTTCGGTGTACTCGCGCGGGTCGCGCATCTTGCGCTCCCGGCCGTCCACGGTGCGGTGGGCGCCGAGCCCGTACTCGAACCAGCCCGGCATGGCGTTCAGCAGGGTGGCGCGGGCCGCCGAGGTGCGGTCGTCGACCTGGGCCACCCCGGCCGCGACGTGCCGGCGGTTCACCCGGCGCAGCTGCTCCTCGCCGCGCCCGGCGGCCAGCCAGGCGGTGCGGTACAGCTCCAGCATGCGCAGCTTGTCGTCGTCGCCGGAGTGCATGCCGAGCAGCATCGGCAGGCCGCGTTCGGCGGCCAGCCGCACCCCGCTCGGCGAGGTGCACGCGACCACCATCGGCGGGCCGGCCACCGGCCGCCCGGACGGGTCGAGCTCCTCACCGACGCCCTCGCCGAGGCCCTCGACGTCCTGGCGCTGGCGCGGGAAGCGCACCGGGCCGGACTGCTCGCCGAGACCGAGCCAGCTGCCCAGTCCCGGCCGGCGCACCGGTTCGGTGGCGCGCGGCACCACCGCCACCTCGGGGAAGGCGAACTGCGGGCCGTCCGCGCCGACCCGGGAGCCGCGCAGCCAGCGCAGCAGCAGGTCCAGCCGCTCCGGGAAGCCGTTCTCGAAGGCGTCCACGCCGCCGCCGAACACGTCCAGGTCGATCCAGGGGCCGCCGCGGCCCACCCCGAGCGTGAAGCGCCCGTCCGAGGTGAGGTGCAGCAGCGCGGCCTGCTCGCCGAGCGCCACCGGGTGGGCGGTGGAGAGCACGCTGACCGCCGTGCCGACGCCGATCCGGCGGGTGCGGCCGAGCAGCAGCGCGGCCAGCGTGGCGGCGTTGGGGCAGACCCCGTACGGGACGAAGTGGTGCTCGGCCAGCCAGACGCTGTCCAGGCCCGCGCGTTCGGCCTCGACGGCGGCCCGGACGGTGCGGTCCAGCGCCTCGCGGTGGCTCTGCCCGGGGAACTGCGCGGACAGCAGGAACGCGCCGACCCGCACCGGCGCGGTGTCCGGCGGGAGCGCGCCCGCCCGCTGCGGCGCGGGCAGCGGCTCGCCCGCCGCGGCCGTGACCGGGGCGGGCGAGGTCAGCACCGGGCCGGGGGCGGGCGGCCGGACTCCGACGGGCCGACGGGTCTCGGCGCGGGCGCTGGTCTTGGTCATGGTGGGGCCTCCTCGGGTGCGCGCAGGGTCTGCGGGCCCCGCCTGTTCCCCTTGTGGGTATCCGATGTCATGTGCCAACGGCACGCGGAAACCCGGATTTCGTCGGAGATCGGGTGGATCTCGGCAAAAACGCGGGAGCGTCGGACGATGCCGTGATAGTGGCCTGCCGGAGGGGTGGCCGGCCGTAGGCTGGAACGGCCCCGAAACCCCGGAAGAGAGGTAGTCCGACGTGTCGCCGCGCCGCAACCGGATCAAGAGCGCCGACCCGAGCGGGAGCGCCGAGCAGGCCTCCCCGCTCGGTGGATCGCTGCGCCGCACCGAGAGCCACCAAGGCGACGACTGGGTGGTCCAGACGGTCGCCGGGACGGCCGGGCGGCACTACCGGTGCCCGGGCTGCGACCAGGAGATCCCGCCGGGGATGGGCCACGTGGTGGCCTGGCCGATGCACGGCGCGGGCGTGGACGACCGGCGGCACTGGCACCGCGCCTGCTGGGGCGCGCGGGAGCGCCGGGCCTCCAACGTCCTGCGGGGCCGCGGCGCTCCGCGGTACTGAGCCGGCTGCGTGCCCCCTAGGCGTCCCGGTTCTTGAGCACCAACGCGCCGCCGAGCAGGGCGGCGAGCGTCCAGGCCAGGCAGATCACGAAGCCCGCCCACGGCCCGTACGGCTGGCCGTACTGCTCGTACACCAGCAGCATCCGCGAGCCCGCGTAGTCCGGGAAGTAGTGGGCCAGGGTCTTGACCTTCGGCACCGCGGAGAGGATCGGCGAGAGCAGGAAGAAGAACGGGACCAGTACGCCCAGCGCCAGCGTCTGGCTGTGCAGCATCGTGGTGACGCCGGCCGAGAACAGGCACAGCATCGTCAGGTACAGCGCGGCGCCGAACACCGCGCGCAGCACGTGCGGTTGGTCGAGGCTGGTGGAGTGCGAGCCGAGCAGCGCCTGGCCGGTGAAGAAGGTGACGAAGGCCGTCACCACCGAGACCGCCAGGGCCATCGCGCCGAGCACCACCGCCTTGCCGGTGAGCAGGGTGCCGCGCTGCGGGACGGCGGCCAGGGTGACCCGGATCATGCCGGTGCTGTACTCGTTGCCGATGGCCAGCACGCCGAAGACGATGATGGCGAGCTCGCCGAGCATGATGCCGGAGAAGGCCGTGCCGGTGGCGTCGAAAACGGACTGGTCGCCCCGCCGGAACTCACCGAAGTTGTTGTTGGTGAGCAGGGACAGCAGCGCGCCGATGCCGACGGTGACGACGAAGGTCAGCGCGAGCGTCCAGACCGTCGAGCGGACGCTGCGGATCTTCGTCCACTCGGAGCGCAGGATCGCCGGGAAGGACGTCATCTCAGTTCTCCTCCTGCCGGGCCGCCGCGGTCTGCGGGGCGCCGTCCGCCTTCCAGCCGGCGCCCCAGACGCCGGGTGCGCCGGCCGCGTCCCGGCCCGGGCCGTCGCCCGCGTGGTACTCCACCGAGTCGGCCGTCATCTGCATGAACGCCTCCTCCAACGAGGCCTGCTGCGGGCTGAGTTCGTGCAGGACGACGCCGTGCGCCGCGGCCAGGTCGCCGAGCCGGGCGAGATCGCCGTCGACCACCTCGTAGGAGCCGCCGGGCCCGGGCTCGGGCCGGAGCCCGACGCCGGACAGGGCGTCGAGCAGGCGCTCGGGGTGCGGGGTGCGCAGCCGGACGGCGGAGCGGGAGTTGCGTCGGATGAACTCCGGCATCGGCAGGTCGGCGAGCAGCCGGCCCTTGCCGATGACCACCAGGTGGTCGGCGGTGACGGCCATCTCGCTCATCAGGTGGGAGGAGACGAAGACTGTCCGGCCCTCGGTGGCGAGCCGCTTCATCAGGTTGCGGATCCAGAGGATGCCCTCCGGGTCCAGCCCGTTGACCGGCTCGTCGAACATGACGATCTCCGGGTCGCCGAGCAGGGCGGAGGCGATGCCCAGGCGCTGGCCCATGCCGAGCGAGAAGCCGCGGGCCCGCTTGCGGGCGACCGGGGTGAGGCCCACCAGGTTGAGCACCTCGTCCACCCGGCGGGTCGGGATGCGGTTGCTCTGGGCGAGCCAGAGCAGGTGGTCGCGGGCGGTGCGGCCGGGGTGGACGGCCTTGGCCTCCAGCAGCGCGCCGATGTACTTGAGCGGTTCGCTGAGCTGCCCGTAGCGCTTGCCGTCGATGGTGACCCGGCCGCTGGTGGGGCGATCGAGGTCGAGGATCATGCGCATGGTGGTGGACTTGCCTGCGCCGTTGGGGCCGAGGAAGCCGGTCACCACGCCCTGCGGGACCTGGAAGCTGAGCCGGTCCACCGCGAGGGTCCTGCCGTAACGTTTTGTCAGGTCGTGCAACTCGATCATTCGCGCTCCCTTACTCTTTGTAAGGCTAGGACAAAGCGGATATCGCGGCCCGCTGAGTGGGCCCGCCGGGCGTGCCGGAATACGGTGGGCCCATGACCCAGCCCCCCTCCGCAGTGTCCGTCCGCGAGAGCGGCACCGGAACACCCCTCGTACTGCTGCACGCCTTTCCGTTGAACGCCTCGATGTGGTCCGCCCAACTGGACGCGCTGCCCGGTCTGACCGGCGACGAGGCCCGGGTGCTCGCCCCGGACCAGCGCGGCTTCGGCGGCACCGAGCTGGGGACCGACGAACCCTCGCTGGACCTGGTCGCCGACGACCTCGCCCTGCTGCTGGACGCGGCCGGGATCGAACGCGCGGTGGTCGGCGGGCTCTCCATGGGCGGCTACGTGGCGCTGGCCTTCGCCCGCCGCCACCCGGACCGGCTGGCCGGACTGCTGCTGGCCGGCACCCGCGCCACCGCCGACACCGACGCCGTCCGGGCCAACCGGGAGCGGATCGCGGCCGCCGTCACCGCCCGGGGCAGCGTCCAACTGCTGCTCGACGAGGAGGTCGCCGCCGGGCAGCTCGGGCCGGACTCGCGGCACCTGGTGGAGCGGGTGCGGTCGCTGGTCGCCGCCGCGTCGCCGGCCGCCGTCGCCTGGGCCCAGCGGGCCATGGCGGCCCGGCCGGACGCGCTGGACGTGCTGGCCGGGCTGCGGGTGCCCACCGCCGTCGTCGCGGGCGCGCAGGACGGCCTGGTGGCGCCGGAGGAGGCCGAACTGATGCTCCGGGCCCGGCCGGACGCCGAACTGACCGTCATCCCCGGGGCGGGCCATCTGAGCGCCCTGGAGGCACCGGAGGCGTTCAACACCGCCGTCCGCGACCTGCTGGCCCGGGCGGCGGCCGGATGAGGGAGGAAGCGACCGGCTGGGACTTCTCGGCGCTGGAGGTGACCGGCCGGATGCCCGTGACCAACCGCGGCGAGGGCCTGGTCGAACTGACCCTGGAACCGCTCGGCGAGGACTACTGGCTGCGCCCCGGCGAGACCTTCATCGTCACCTCGTACGGCGACCACGGCTCCGGCCACCCGTTCGAGGTGCAGTACTGGCCGGACTCGGTGTCGGTCTGGTGCACCTCGTGGTTCGGCACCGTCTCCGACGACGAGGGCAACCAGCTCAGCAGCGGGTACCAGCGGCCCGACGGGGCCTACCCCAGGTGACGCCCGCTCACCCAGGTCACCCGAGATGATGACGGTGGAAAGACGGCAGGCCCTCACCCGGGTGGGTGAGGGCCTGTCTGCTGTTCCGCACGTGCCGTCCGTTGCGCACGTACCGCCGGGCGCAGGCGCCCGGCGGCGGCGTCAGCGCGACTGCTGGGCGGGCACGCCCATGGTGTCGTCGCCCGGCAGCGAGGCGGCGGCCACGGCCGCGCCGGTCAGCGTCGCCAGCATCTCGCGGACGTTGGTCAGCTGGGCGTTGATGCTGTCGCGGCGGTTGGTGAGCGCCGCCAGCTCGCGCTCGGACTCGCTGCGGATCCGGTCGGCCTTGGCGTTGGCGTCCGCCACGATGTCCTCGGACTGGCGCTGCGCCGTCTCGACGGTCTGGCGGGCGCGGCGCTCGGCGTCGGTGCGCAGCTTCTCGGCCTCCAGGCGCAGCTGCTCGGCCCGGTGCTCGATCTCGGCCAGGCGCTTCTCGGCCTTGGCCTGACGGGCGGCCAGGTCACGCTCGGACTGCTCGCGGCGCTTGGCCAGGTTGGTCTCGAACTCCAGCGCGGCCTGGGCGGCCTTGGTGCGGGTCTCCTCGAAGAGGGCGTCCGCCTCCTCGCGCTTGTTCTGGGCGTCCTTGTTGGCCTCGGCGCGCAGCTGGGCGCTGTCGCTCTTGGCCTTGTCGACGATCCGCAGACCCTCGTCCTCCGCCTTGGCCTTGCGGTCCTTGGCGTAGTTCTCGGCCTCGGTGCGGACCTGCTGGGCAGCGGCCTCGGCGAGCTCGCGGTGCTGCTCGGAGGCGCGGTGCGCCTCGTCGCGCAGGTCCTTGGCCTCCTCCTCGGCCAGTCGCAGGATCTTCTCGACCCGGGCGCCGAGACCGGCGTACGAGGGCTCCGCCTCGGTGACCGCCGCCTGCGCGGTCTGGGTCTCCAGGTGGAGCTCCTCGATGCGCTTCTCGAGCGCGCTGATCCGGGTCAGGGCACTGTCACGGTCGGCCACCAGCTTGGTGATCCGCTCGTCGACCTGGGCGCGCTCGTACCCACGGCGCACCAGGTCGAAGCCGTGAGGGGAGTGACTGTCGCTCATGGGGTTCTGGGCTTCCTGTCGTCAAACCGCTGAGGTGGTTGAGGGAATCCTGACACGGTACCGGAGTGTCGACGGCGAGATGCCGTCGTCCCGCGGACAATGTCCGCTCAATCGGGTGGTGCGTTCTTGGAGCGATTGCCACCCGACCGGGGGGAACCAATTCCGGCACCCGCCTTGGCACCCCCGTCCTTCTTGGTGCTGCTTCCCCCGTTGGTCTGGGCGACCGGTGCCGGTGCCTCGAACGCCTCCAGTGCGGACAGCACGTCCTGCACCCTGGAGATCTCGGTGTTGATGTCCTTGCGCCGCCGCACCAGCTCGTCCAGCTCGCGCCGGCCCTCGTCGGTGACCCGCTTCGCCTCGGCCTGCGCCTCGGCGAGCAGCCGTTCGGCCTCCGCCTTCGCCAGCTCGACCTGCTCGTCGGCGCTGCGGTCGGCGTCCTGCAGCCGCTTCTCCGCCTCGGTGGCGGCGTTCTCCAGCCGCTCCTCGGACTCGGCCTCGGCCGACTGGAGCTTGGCCTCGGCCTTGACGATCAGCGCCTCGGCGCGGCTGGTGGAGTCGGAGAGCTTGGTCTCCGCCTCCTTCAGCAGCCCCTCGGCCTTGCGGACGGCCGAGATCCGGACCTTGCTGGCCTCCGCGGACGCCTCCGAGGTGAGCTCGCCCGCGCGGTCCTCGGCGGCCGCGACCAGGGCCGCCGCCCGGTCCTCGGCCTCGGCGACGGTGGCCACCGCCTGCTCCTCGGCCTCGGTCAGCTGCTCCTGAGCGGCCGTCACCAGGGCGTCGACCCGCTCGCCGGCCGACTTCATGGCCGCCGCGTTCTCCTTGCGGGCGCGCTCGTGCAGCGCCTCCACCTCGGCGTCGGTGCGCTCGCGCAACTCCTCGGCGCGCTCGCGGATCGCGGTGGAGTCCCGGCGGGCCTCGGCGAGCAGCGTGTCGGCGTCGGAGCGGCCCTTCTCCACCTCGGCCTGGCCGGCCGCCTCGCCGGCGGCGACCAGCCGGTCGGCCTCCTTGCGGGCGGCGGCGACCATCGCGTCCGCCTGCTCCTCGGCGGCGGCGGTGGTGGCCAGTGCGGTGGTCTGGGCGTCCTCGCCGAGCGACTCGGCATCCGCGAAGGCCTTCTCCAGGACGGAGTTGGCCTGCTCGCGGGTGGCCTTGTCGAACTGCTCGGCGGCCTCCCGGGTCTCCGCGTCGTACGCGTCGGCGCGGCTGTGGGCGGCTGCGTCGTACTCGTCGGCGAGGGTGCGGGTGGCGAGCGCGTACTCCTCGGCCTCGGCGCGCAGGGCGGCGGCCAGCTCCTCGGCGTCGGCGACCAGGCCGGCCGAGCGCTCGTCGGCGGCGGCCATCGTCCGGACGGCCTGGGCCTCGGCGTCCGCGCGCAGCTGCCCGGCGCCCTCCCGGGCCGCGTGCAGCACGGCGTCGGCCTCCGCCCGCAGGTGCTCGTCGTAGGCCTGGGCCTCGGCGCGCTGATGGCCCAACTCGGCCTCGTGGGCCTCGCGTTCGGCGGCCAGCTCGCGGTCGGTCAGCTCGCGCAGGGCGGTGGTCTCGGCGTCGGTGCGGGCGCGCAGTTCGGTGGTCTCGTGGTCGGCGAGGGCCCGCTGCTCGGTGGTCTCGGCGTCGGCGAGTTCGCGCAGGGCGGTGGTCTCGGCGTCGGCGAGGGCCCGCTGCTCGGCGGTCTCGCGCTCGGCCAGCTCGCGCAGTTCGGCGGCGGCCTGCTCGGCCCGGTCGCGGACCTCGGTGGCCTCCCGCTCGGCGGCGGCCTTCCGCTCGGCGATCTGCTCGGCGGCGGCCTCGTGCATGCCGGCCACCGACTGGCGGACCTCGGCGGCCTCCTCCTCGGCGGCCTCGACCAGGGCGGCGCCCTCGACGCCGGCGGCGGCGACCAGCTCCTCGCCGTCGACCCGGGCCTGCTCCAGGACGGCGGTGGCCTCGGCCCGGATGCCGTCGGCGGTGGCGCGGGCCTCGGACAGCTCGCGGCCGGCCTCGGCGCGGACCGTCTCGGCCTGCTCGGCGGCGAACGCCAGCTCGGCGGCGGCCTTCTCCCGCACGGCCTTGGCGTCCCGGGCGGCCTCGGCCCGGCGCTGCTCGGCGGCGCTCCGGGCGCCCTCCAGCAGTTCCTCGGCTTCGGCGCGCTGGGCGGTGACGTGCTGCTCGGTCGCCTTGCGCTGTTCGGCGGTCTCGCGTTCGGCGAGGGCGCGCAGTTCGGCGACGTGCTGTTCGGTCGTCTCGCGCTGTTCGGTCGTCTCGGCGGTGGTGCGTTCGGTGAGTTCGGTGGCGGCCTGTTCGGCCTTGGCCCGGACGTCGGCGGCGTACGCCTCGGCGGCGGTGCGCAGTTCGGCGCTCTCCCGCTCGGCCAGCTCGCGCTGTTCGGCGGTCTCGCGTTCGGCGAGGGCCCGCAGTTCGGTGACGTGCTGTTCGGTCGCCTCGCGCTGTTCGGCGGTCTCGGCGGTGGTGCGTTCGGTGAGTTCGGTGGCGGCCTGTTCTGCCTTGGCCCGGACGTCGGCGGCGTACGCCTCGGCGGCGGTGCGCTGTTCGGTGGTCTCGCGGTCGGCGAGTTCGCGCAGTTCGGCGCTCTCCCGCTCGGCGAGTTCGCGCAGTTCGGTGCTCTCGCGTTCGGCGAGGGCCCGCAGCTCGGTCGCGGTCTGCTCGGCCTGCTCGTGGGCGGCCTGGGCGGCGGCCAGCTGCTCGGCGGTCTCCTCGCGTTCGCGGTGCAGCCCGGCGGCGGCCTCCTCGTGCTCACGCCGGCTCTCCTCGCGCAGCGCGTTCGCGGCGGCCTCGGCCTCGCTGCGGGTACGGGCGGCCTCGGCGTCGGCCTCGGTGCGGACGCGCTCGGCGTCGGCCACCGCGGCGTCCCGGACGGCGTTCGCCTCGGCCTGCGCATCGGTGCCGAGGGCGGTCGCGGCGGCGTTCGCCTCGGCCCGGACCCGCTGGTCGAACTCGGTCGCGTCCCGGCGGAGTTCGGCGGTCTCGCGCTCGGCGGCGGCGCGGTTCTCGGCGGCCGCGGCCTTGGCGGCGGCGAGGGCGTCCTGGCCCTGCTGCTCGGCGGCGGTGGTGGTCTTCTCGGCCTCGCTACGGGCCCGGGCGAGGGTCTGCTCGGCCCGGCCCTGGGTCTCGGCGGCCTGTTCCTGGGCCTGCGCGCGCAGCCGCTCGATCTCCCCGGCGGCGCCCGCGCGCAGCTCGTCGGAGTCGGCCTTGGCCCTGGTGAGCAGTTCCTCGGCGTTCTTCGCCGACTCCTCGATCTGCACGACGGCTTGGCGGCGGGCCTCGCCGCGCACCCGGTCGGCCTCGGCGGCGGCCTGGGCGCGCAGCTCCTCGGCCTCGGCCCGCAGCCGGGCCGCCTCGTCCTGCATCTGCTCGATCCGCTCGCGGATCGCGGCGGCGTCGTCGAGGGCGGCGTTCTGGGCCTGCTCGACGGCGGCCTGGGCCTGCTCGCGCAGGCGCTGCGCCTCGGCGGCGGCCTCGGTGCGGATCCGCTCGGCCTCGGCGGCGGCCTCGGTGCGGGCGGTCTCGGCGTCCTGGTTGGCCTGGCCGAGCATCTCCTCGGCGGTCTTGGCGGCCTTGGCGAGCTGGACGGTGGCGTCCTTGGCGCCGGTCGCCCGGCCCTCCTCCTCGGCCGCGTGGCGCAGCCGCTGGGCCTCGGCCTCGGCATGGGCGCGCAGTTCGGCGACGTCCCGGTCGGCCTGGGCGCGCAGTTCGGCGATCGCGGCCTCGGCCTCGGCGCGCAGCTCGCCGGCCACCGATTCGGCGGTGGCCCGCAGCCGTTCGCTCTCCTCGGCGGCGGCGGCCTTGGCGGCCTCCGCCTCGGCCTGCCTGGTGGTGGCCTCGGCGCGGATCGCCTCGGCCTCCTTGGTGGCGTGGGCGACCATCCGGGCGACCTCGGCACGGGCGGTCTGCGAGCGCTGCTCGTTGGCGGCCTCGCCGTCGGCGGCCTTGCGTTCGGCGGCGGCCTCGGCGTCGGCCTGGAGCTGTTCGGCGGCCTGTTCGGCCTGGGCCCGCAGCTCGGCGGACTCGCGGCGGGTGCGTTCGGCCTCGGCGATCGCCTCGGCACGCAGCCGCTCTATCTCGGCCTGGGCGTGGGCGAGCTGCTGCTCGGCCCGGATCTGCTCGGCGGAGGCCTGCTCCTTGAGCCGGCCGATCTCGCCCTTCGCGATGGCGAGCTGCTGCTCGGCGGCGGCGTGCGCGGCGGCCAGCTGCTGCTGGGCCTCGCCGCGGGCGGCGTCCACGTCGGCGGCGGCCTGGGCGCCGGCCTGCTGGGCGTGCTCGGAGGCGGCGCGCAGCAGGCGCTCGGCGTCGCTCTGGGCCCGCTGGATGGCGGCCTCGGCGGCGGCCTGGGCCTCGCCGCGGGCGGCGTCGACGTCGGCGGCGGTCTGGGCGCGGGCCTGGTCGGAGAGCGCGACGGCCTCCGCGCGGGCGGCGGCGACCATGCGCTCGGCCTCGACGCGGGCGTCCTGGAGCAGGCGCTGGGCCTCCTGCTCGGAGCCGGTCCTGGTCTGCTCGGCCCAGCCGTTGACGTGCTGCTCGGCGGTGCGGCGCAGCTCGGTGAGCTCGTCCTCCAGCTGGCGGCGGCGGGCGGTGAGCTCGGCCTCCAGTCGGGCGGTGCGCTCGGCGGCCTCGGCCATGATCCGCTGGGTGGCGGCCTGGGAGTCGCGCAGCTGGCGCTCGGCGTCGGCGCGCAGCTGCTGGGCCTGCATCTCGGCAGTGCGGAGCATCTGCTCGGCCTGGCCGGAGACGGCGTCGAAGGCGCGCGGTTGGGCGAGCATGCGGCGGGATTCGTGCAGCTTGGCCCGGAGCACCTCCACCTGGTAGGCGAGGTCCTCGGCATGCTCGGCTGCCTTGTCCCGCTCCTTTCGAGTCCGACCCATCTCGGCCTCGAACTGGGAGAGGTGATCGTCAACCTCGTAGCGGTCGTTGCCCCGCACTCCGCGGTCCCATCCATCTCCTGGTCGCGTCCTCGACCCGGCCGGTCCAGGGCACCCGTTGTCCGGGTACTGGTCCGACTGGCTCCTTGCATCCGCAGCCGGTGGACGGCCCGCCGGTCAAGCCGGGGCCGCCCGCCGCGGTCGTCGGAGCCCTGGGCGTGGAAGCGCGGTGATGCCGCGTTCCCCCGTCCGGGTGGACTCCTGGGCGAACTCTTGCCTTGTGGAGAATGGTGACAGATCAGTGTTGCGACTGTTCAGCCGTGCCCGCGTTGTGGACTCCCCTGCGACGGGCCGGCCGCCGCTGGGCGGACGGGCCTGTCATCGGCCGTGCCCGTCGCCTCCGTCCCCCGGAGCCTTCGCGCACCTGGGCATTGTAGTGGGAGCGCACTGCGGGGGAATGGCCGCGTGGTGGTTTTCCGGCTGTCGGACGAGGTTACTGACGGGTCATGACCGGTGATTCGGGGGTGCCGCCCGGTCGTGGGCGGCACCTGGCGGGGGTCAGTGGGCGTCGTGGAGGCCCGGTTCGGCGGAGGTGACCAGCTCGGTCAGGACGCCGCCGCAGTCCTTGGGGTGCAGGAAGGTGATCCGCGAACCCATCGAGCCGATCCGGGGCTGGTCGTAGAGGACCCGCACGCCCTTGGCCCGGACGGCCTCGGCGTCGCCGTCCACGTCGGCGGTGCCGAAGGCGATGTGGTGCACGCCCTCGCCGTTCTTCTCCAGCCACTTGGCGACGGTCGAGTCGGGCCGGGTGGGCTCCAGCAGCTGGAGGTAGGAGGCGCCGCCGTCGCCGGTGTCGTTGATCTTGAGCATGGCCTCGCGGACGCCCTGCTCCTCGTTGACCTCGGTGTGGAACACCTCGAAGCCGTAGGTGGCGCGGTAGAACTCGACCGTCTTGTCGAGGTCGCGGCAGGCGATGCCGATGTGGTCGATACGGGTCAGCACGGCGACCTCCGGGGGCGGGTTGGGTACCTCGGGAACCAGGTGGCACCAGTGCAGCGCATCGCTGCTGACCGGCGCCAGCGCCGGACGTGCGAGTCTGCTCACACGCCGGGGGTTGCCCCGGGCCGCACGCCGGGGGCTCACCCGGGGCGGGCGCCGGGGTTCACCCGGGCCGCGTTGACACGGTGTTGACTGGAAGGTGCCAGTGCGCTCGATCACACCGTCGCTCCGGTGACGGGCGGGTAACAGGTCAGTACATTGAGCGCATCCTCACCTGGCCACGACGTGCGAAGGGGCTCGTCCCATGACCAACACCACCTCTGTGATCGTTGCCGGTGCGCGGACCCCGATGGGTCGCCTGCTCGGTTCCCTCAAGGGCTTCTCCGGTGCCGACCTCGGCGGCTTCGCGATCAAGGCCGCGCTGGAGCGGGCCGGCATCACGGGTGAGCAGGTCCAGTACGTGATCATGGGCCAGGTGCTGCAGGCCGGCGCCGGCCAGATCCCGGCCCGCCAGGCCGCCGTCCGGGCCGGCATCCCGATGAGCGTCCCGGCGCTCACCATCAACAAGGTCTGCCTCTCCGGCCTGGACGCCATCGCGCTGGCCGACCAGCTGATCCGGGCCGGCGAGTTCGACGTCGTGGTGGCCGGCGGCCAGGAGTCGATGACCAACGCCCCGCACCTGCTGCCGAAGTCCCGCGAGGGCTACAAGTACGGCGCGATCGGGATGCTCGACTCGATGGCCCACGACGGCCTCACCGACGCCTACGAGAACATCCCGATGGGCGAGTCCACCGAGAAGCACAACACCCGGCTGGGCATCGCCCGCGAGGTGCAGGACGAGATCGCCGCGGCCTCCCACCAGCGGGCCGCCAAGGCGCAGGCCGACGGCGTCTTCGACGCCGAGATCACCCCCGTCCCGATCCCGCAGCGCAAGGGCGAGCCGGTGCTGTTCGGCCAGGACGAGGGCATCCGCGCGGACACCACCGTCGAGGGCCTGGCCAAGCTGCGTCCGGCGTTCGCCAAGGACGGCACGATCACGGCCGGCACCTCCTCGCAGATCTCCGACGGCGCCGCCGCGGTGGTCGTGATGAGCAAGGCCAAGGCCGAGGAGCTGGGCCTGAGCTGGATCGCCGAGATCGGCGCGCACGGCAACGTGGCGGGCCCGGACAACTCGCTGCAGTCGCAGCCGTCCAACGCGATCAGGCACGCGCTGGCCAAGGAGGGCCTGGAGGTCTCCGACCTCGACCTGATCGAGATCAACGAGGCGTTCGCGGCCGTCGCCCACCAGTCGACCAAGGACCTGGGCGTCTCCTCGGACATCGTCAACGTCAACGGCGGCGCGATCGCGCTCGGCCACCCGATCGGGATGTCCGGCGCCCGCGTGGTGCTGCACCTGGCGCTGGAGCTCCAGCGGCGCGGCGGCGGGGTCGGCGCGGCCGCGCTGTGCGGCGGCGGCGGCCAGGGCGATGCCCTGATCGTGCGCGTCCCCAAGGACGCCAGCCCGAAGGCCTGATCAGCTGACATGCCTTCGGGGCTGCGGACCGCCACGCGCGGCGCCGCAGCCCCGAAGGCATCCGCGCTAGGAGCTCCCGATGATCGATGTCGCCACGCTGGTCGAACAGGCCCGGGCGGGCCGGCCGCGGGCGGTCGCCCGGCTGATCACGCTGGTCGAGAACGCCGCCCCGCAACTGCGCGAGGCGATGGCCGCGCTCGCGCCGTACACCGGGCAGGCCTACACGGTGGGCCTGACCGGCTCGCCCGGGGTCGGCAAGTCCACCTCCACCTCGGCGCTGGTCTCCGCCTACCGGCGGCTCGGCAAGCGGGTCGGGGTGCTGGCCGTCGACCCGTCCTCGCCGTTCTCCGGCGGCGCGCTGCTCGGCGACCGGGTCCGGATGCAGGACCACGCCACCGACCCCGAGGTGTTCATCCGCTCGATGGCCACCCGCGGCCACCTCGGCGGGCTGTCCTGGACGGCCCCGCAGGCCCTGCGGGTGCTGGACGCGGCCGGCTGCGACGTGATCCTGGTCGAGACCGTCGGGGTGGGCCAGTCCGAGGTGGAGATCGCCGCCCAGGCCGACACCACCGTGGTGCTGCTCGCCCCCGGCATGGGCGACGGCATCCAGGCCGCCAAGGCCGGGATCCTGGAGATCGGCGACGTCTTCGTGGTCAACAAGGCCGACCGGGACGGCGCCGACGCCACCGCGCGCGAGCTCAACCACATGCTCGGCCTCGGCGAGGCCCGCGGGGCGGGGGACTGGCGCCCGCCGATCGTCAAGACCGTCGCCGCCCGCGGCGAGGGCGTCGACGAGCTGGTCGAGGCGCTGGAGAAGCACCGCGCCTGGCTGGAGGAGCACGGCGAACTGGCGGCGCGCCGCCGCCGCCGGGCCTCCGACGAGATCGAGGCGATCGCGCTGGCCGAACTGCGCACCCGGATCGGCGACCTGCGCGGGGACCGCCACCTGGCCGGCCTGGCCGAGCGGGTGGTGGCGGGCGAACTGGACCCGTACGGCGCGGCCGACGAACTCGTGGCCGGCCTCACCCGGGCCTGAGGACGGCGCAGGGCCGGCCCCCGGTGGGGCCGGCCCTGGTGTGCTGGGGGGGCGGCGGCGCGTCAGGCGCGGCCGCGGAGGCCGCGCAGGTGTTCGGCGACCGGGGCGAGGGCCTCGTACATGGCGTCGAGCTGCTCCTGGGTGAAGCGGTCGATGAAGTGGGCCCGGACGCTGCGCACGTGGTCGGGGGCGACCCGCTGCATGGTGTCCCAGCCGTGCTCGGTGAGGTGGGCGTAGAGGCCGCGGCGGTCGCCGGGACACTCCTGGCGCAGCACCAGGCCGGCGTTCTCCATCCGGGTGATCTGGTGCGAGAGCCGGCTCTTGGACTGGAGGGTGGCGGTGGCGAGGTCGGTCATCCGCATCCGGCGGTCGGGGGCCTCGGAGAGCACGACCAGGATCTCGTAGTCGTTGATCGCCAGGTTGTGCGGCTGGAGTTCGCGGCTGAGCTGGTACTCCAGCAGCTTGGCGACCTCCAGATGGGCGCGCCACATCCGCTGCTCCCTGGCGGTCAGCCAGGGAGTCTCCTCCTCGGGCTGCGACGGAGGGGTGTCCGCAGTGTTGATCGTGTGCGTATCCATGGGCTCAGCATACCCTATTTAGTTCAATATTGTACAAGTTTACAGGCCGAAACGTCGCCCCAGATCGCCCAGATTGCCGAGGCCCGGCACGTTGAGGTTGCCCCCGCCGTGGCCCGACGCCGCCGGCTGGGACGGCACCCCGCCCACCGGCACGCCCGCCTCGGCGTCCACCTGGCCCACCGACCGCTCGGCCATCAGCTTCTCGCTGGACTGCAGCAGCACCTGGCCGGCGCCGATGAACTCGAACTGGTGCTCCTCGCCGGAGGCCCCGCCCAGCCCGGTCAGTCGCCGGATGCCGCCGATCAGCCCGTGCATGTAGTCGTGGTCGTAGTGGTGGCACGGCGCCGGGCAGTCCGCCCAGCCGACCAGCGCCTGCGGGTCCACCCGGATCGGCGGCTCGACGAAGTGCACCGGCCCGTTGGAGGCGGCGACGAACTTCCCGGTGCCGATCAGGGTCAGGAAGCCCGGGATGATCGACTGCTTGAGCCGCAGCGACGGGTCGAAGGCCAGCAGGTTGCCCGAGCGGACGGTCAGGTTGCCGTCGTCCAGGTCGTAGGAGTTGAGGTCGAAGGCCCGGTCGGCCAGCAGCAGCTTGCCGCGGCCCTGGGCGACGACCCAGTCCGCCGCGTGCATCGGCGAGTTGAAGTGCTGGCCGATCACCCGGTCCAGCATGCCGGCGCCGACGCCCTTGAAGGTGATGTCGCCGTAGTAGGCGACCATCTTGCCCTTCTGCAGGAAGTACGAGCCGTTCAGGTCGACCGAGTAGGCGTACGGGTTGACGTTGTCGTTCACCGGCAGGCTGTACGCGTCGTGCACCACCGGGCCGGAGCCGCCGTGCGCGTTCGGCAGCGGGGCCTGCGGGCCGCCGAACTGCTCCTGGGCGTAGGCCTGTTGGGGCTGCTGCGGGGGAGGCGGCGGCGGGTAGCCGCCCTGCTGGGGGTAGCCCTGCGCGGGCGGGTGGCCCTGGCCGGGCGGCGGCGCGTAGCCCGGCGGGGGAGGGGCGGCGAAGCCGGGCTGGGTCGGCTGGTCGTACGGCGACTGCCCGTACGGCGGCTGCGGCGGGTAGGACATCAGAGCTTCTCCTCGCTCGCCTGGACGTACACCGCGCCCTGTCCGGACAGCTCCAGCTGGAAGGCCTCGCCGGAGCCGCGGCCGATCATGTCGCGCCAGCCCAGCGCCGTGGACAGCTTGTTCTGCACCTGGCCGCGGTGCGCCACGTACGCCTGCGGGTCGACGTGCACCGGCTGGCCCGGGACGATCGGCAGCTCGAAGACGCCGCCGTGCGCCATCACCGCGACCGAGCCCTTGCCGTCCAGCTGGGTGGTGAACAGGCCCTGGCCGGTGACCTGGCCGCGGACCATGCCCATCACCCCGCCCTGCGAGCCCATGAACATGGTGGACTGGCGCAGCGTGCCCTCGAAGGCCAGCAGCCGGTCCGCCTCGACGTACAGGGTGTCGCCGGCCAGGTCGATCACGTGCACGTGGTGGCCGCCGTGGCCGAACATCACCCGGCCCTGGCCCTCGACGGTCATCAGCGGGGTGTCCTCGTTGGCCACCCGGCGGCCGATCATCGACATCACGCCGCCCTGTCCGCCGGTGATGTTCGGCGTGAAGCGGACGTCCCCGGTGTACGCGAGCATCGCGCCGCGCTGGCTGAACAGCCGCTGCCCGGGCAGCACCACGGCCTCGACCATCTTGCCGTTGATCTTCGTGAAGCCCATCAGACGTCGCCCCCGATGGTGACCTTCTCCGACGGCTGCACGTACACCAGGCCCTCTCCGGTGAACTCCACCTGGACGGCCTCGCCGCCGCCCTCGCCGATCACCGTGGTCCAGCCCGCGCCCGACTTCAGGCTGCGGTGCAGGCTGCCGGTGTGCGCTACGTAGGCGCCCGGGTCCACCCGCAGCGGCTGGCCCTGGCCGACCCGCAGGATGATCGCGGGCCCGTTCGAGGTGACGGCGGCCCAGCCGCGGCCCTCCACCTTGGTGGTGAAGAGGCCGTTGCCGGAGGACATGCCGTTGAGTCCGGTGAAGGTGGTGCCGGTGCGCAGCGAGCCCTCCGTGCAGAGCAGGTTGTCCGCCTCGACGAACAGCGTCTCGCCGTTCAGCCGGACCAGGTTGATCTCGGTGGCCTTGTCGGCGAAGTAGCAGGTGCCCTGGCCCTTCACCTCCATGACGGTCATCTGCTCGCCGGTGAGCCGGCGGGCGACCATGCCGCGCAGGCCGTCCCCGCCGCCGGTCAGCTTCTTGAAGCTCATCTGGCCGGTGTAGGCGACCATCGAGCCGTGTCTGGCCTTGACGGCCTCGCCGGCCAACTCGACGGCGAGTACCCGGGATCCCTGGAGTCTGAACTGTGCCACGGCCGCAATCTAGCGGGCGCGGCCGGTGCAGGGGGAGGGGCGGGGGCGGAACTGGTACCGGTCTGCGACAAACGCGCCGGTCACGCCCGCGCGTGCGCCCCCCAAGCGGCGTGCGGGACGGCGCCGGCCGCCTCCTCGACCTCCAGCAGCGAGGCCGAGTGGCGCTCCGCCTCGAAGGCCACCACACCGCCGCGCAGCCCGAACAGCCGCTTGGACAGCATGATCCAGAGCACTGCGGCGATGTTCAGCACCAGCGTGCCGATCTTCACGGCGCTGACGTGCTCGCTCAGCTCGTAGCCCTCCAGCGGCAGGAAGGCGGCGGTGGCCACGACGGTGAGGTACTCGGCCCAGCGCCTGCCCAGCCAGAGGCCGACCGCCTCGACGATCTCGATCAGCGCGTAGGCCACCAGCGCGCCCGCGACGATCAGCAGGGTGCTCTTCTTGTAGTCGAAGGTCTTGCGGATGGTGTCGACGATCGGGGAGTGTTCGAGGTCCCAGTGGAAGTGGTCGGTGACCGGCCGGAAGACCGACAGGTTCTCGTCGAACACCCGGTGCACGGCGTCCTGGCTGTTGGAGAACTTCCAGACGGCCCAGGCCACGATGATGATCAGCAGGCCGCGCAGCACCCGCTCGACGGCGAGGAAGCGCAGGATGAAGAGGTCCCGCAGCGCCTTGCCGCGCGGCACCAGCGGGGCGTCCTGCGCCGGGCCGGAGCCGTGCGGGGCGCCGAGCGCGAAGTCGCCGCAGCGCAGGCAGCGCCAGGCGTCGCCGAGGGCGGTCGCGGCGTGCAGCCGGGCGGCCAGATCGGGCTCGGTCGGTGCGTAGGTGGTGTGGCCGCGCTTGGCGCAGGTCCTTCGGTCCCAGTCCCGCTTGAACATGTGGTCGCTACCCCCGGTCGTCCGATGTCTACGGCGCCCGGTGCGTCGGGCGCGGGCAGCAGGATAGGGGCAGCGGGTGACGGGCCGGCGCGACCCGCCGGGTTCTGGCGCACAGCTGTGACACGGACACGACGGCCGTGGGGTCGGGCGCGACGGCCGTGGGGTCGGGCACGACGGCCGTGGCGCCGGGGCCGGACACGGCGGTTGTGACGTCGGGCACGGTGCCCACCCCGGCCGGGGCTTCGGACAGGTGCTCGGTGATAATGGCCGGAAGGCTTGTGAGTCGCTTCACAAGCAGGTCCGCCGCCGACCCCCGTATTGAGGTACCCATCGTGAACAGCAGCGCCGTCCACCGCCTGCGCCTGGTCTCCGGCCCCGAAGGGGTCTCGTTCATCCTGCTGCTGATCTGCTCCGTGCTGAAGCGGACCACGTCCTTCGACGGCGTCCCGGTGATGGGCATGGTCCACGGGATCCTGTTCATCCTGTACATCGTCTTCTGGATCCAGGCCTGGCAGGCGCAGAAGTGGGACGCCAAGCGCGGCGTGCTGCTGTTCGTCCTCTCGGTGCTGCCCACCGGCGGCTTCTTCGCCGAGCGGATGCTCGCCAAGGAGGAGCGCGGCGAGCTGAAGCCGGCCACCGCGTAGGGACGAACCCCCACTGCGCGACGGTCGACAGGCTGCCGCGGCCTCCTCTCCCAAAGGGCCGCGGCAGCCTGTCGCCGTTTCTTACCGGGGGTGGCTAGGGGTGGCTAGTTGACGTTGACGCCGCTCCACGCGGCCGCCACGGTCTTGTACTCGGTGCTGGTGGCGCCGTACAGGTCGGTCGCGGCCTTCAGGGTCGCCGTGCGGGCGGCCTTGTAGTTGGTGGTGGAGGTCATGTAGACGGTCAGCGCGCGGTACCAGATCGCGGCCGCCTTGGTCCGGCCGATGCCGGTGACCGTCGAGCCGTTGGAGGTCGGGCTGTTGTAGCTGACCCCGTTGACCACCTTGGCGCCGCTGCCCTCGGACAGCAGGTAGAAGAAGTGGTTGGCGATGCCCGAGGAGTAGTGGACGTCGAGGTTGCCGACGCCCGAGTACCAGGAGTCCGCGGAGTTGCCGTCCTTGGAGGGCTTGTCCATGTAGCGCAGCGGCTTGCCGTTGCCGAAGATGTTGAGCTTCTCGCCGATCAGGTAGTCCGGCGGGTCCGCGGGCAGGTTGGCCGACCACTCGACCATGGTGCCGAAGATGTCGGAGGTGGCCTCGTTGAGGCCGCCGGACTCGCCGGAGTAGTTGAGGTTCGCCGTGGCGGAGGTGACGCCGTGGGTCATCTCGTGGCCGGAGACGTCGATCGCGGTCAGCGGGTTGGTGTTGCCGGAGCCGTCCCCGTACGTCATGCAGAAGCAGGAGTCGTCCCAGAACGCGTTGACGTAGTTGGAGCCGTAGTGGACGCGGCTGGCGGCGCCGACGCCGTTGTTCTTGATGCCGTTGCGGCCGAAGGTGTTCTTGTAGTAGTCCCAGGTGGCCGCGGCGCCGTACTGGGCGTCCACGGCGGCGGACTCGCGGTTGGAGGCCAGGCCGTTGCCCCAGGAGTTGCTGGTCTTGGCGAACAGCGTGCCGTTGCCCGAGGTGGCGCCCTTGAGGTCGGTGGTGGACTGGCCGCCGCGCGTGGCGTCCTTCAGCGAGTAGGTCGAGCCGCTCTGGGTGGTGGTCAGCGTGACGGTGCCGACGTTGACGCCCTTGCCGGTGCCGGTCGCGGTCTGCACCTGCTCGCGGGTGGACAGCACCTCGCCGGTGGCGGCGTCGGTGACGACCTGCTGGCTGCTCGGGGTGCCGTCGGCCCGCTCGCCGCGGACCACCGTGCGGTGGGCCAGCCGCGGCGCGCCGTCGGCCGCCCACACCACCAGCTCGGCCGCGCCCGCGCCGTCGACCCGGCTGAGCGCCGCCTCGTCCTCGTCGGCGGCCGTTCCGACGGTCGCCCGCACCGCGGCGGTGGCCCGCTCGGCCGCCTGCCCGGCGGCGAGGCCCGGGGCCAGGCTCGGCAGCGACAGGCTGCCGTCGAAGGCCCGGTCGACCGAGTCCACCGAGCCGTCGGCGCGCTGGTGGACGACCAGGTCGCCGCCGAGCACCGGCAGGCCGGCGTAGGTCCGCTCGTAGCGCAGGTGGCGTTCGCCGTTGGCGTCCGCGACGACGTCCTTGACCACCAGCCGCTCCTGGCCGCCGAGGGCCAGGGCCTGGGCGACCGGGCTGCTCTGCCCGGCGGCCACCGCGAGCAGCGCCGCGCGCTGCTGCTCCGGCGACGGGGCTGCGGCCTGGGCGGCGGGGACGATGGCGATCTGGATCACGCCGGCGAGCAGGGCGGTGGAGGAGAGTACGGCGCCGGCTGTCAGCTTTCGCTTCACGTGCGGGGGTTCCTTCCACGAAACCGCGTGTGCGCGCGGTTGCGCCGCGTACCGGGGCGCCGGGGTTGGCGCCGTTGGGGCGGTAGGGCGCGGACGTGCTGCTCCCGTGCGGTACCTGACGATCCGTCGATGGGTGGGGGTGACGGATGTCGGACGGGGCTTGGGCAGAAGCATGACAATCGATGGCAGGAAATGACAGACCACGGACAGGGATTGGCCGGGATCCGCCAGTATTGGTGCGGATGGTTCGGCTGCCGCCCAGTGCCCGCTACGGGCGGTTCGTCCGGCTGGCGGGACTTCGCCACCCGGGGAGCGGGGCGGGCGGGAAGGGCGGGGGAGGGCAGGCGTGCAAGGGGGGTGTGCGGACGTCCGGGACCGCCTTCCGCGGAGGCCCCGGACGTCCTGTCACCGTGCGCGGTACGTCAGTTGACGTTGACGCCGCTCCACGCGGCCGCAACCGCCTTGTACTCGGCGCTGGTGGCGCCGTACAGGTCGGAGGCGGCCTTCAGGGTGCCGGTGCGGGCACTCGCGTAGTTGGTGGTGGAGGTGAAGTAGACGGTCAGCGCGCGGTACCAGATCTGCGCGGCCTTGTCCCGGCCGATGCCGGTGACGGCCGAGCCGTTGGAGGTCGGGCTGTTGTAGCTGAAGCCGTTGATGCTCTTCGCGCCGCTGCCCTCGGACAGCAGGTAGAAGAAGTGGTTGGCGATGCCCGAGGAGTAGTGGACGTCGAGGTTGCCGACGCCCGAGTACCAGGAGTCCGCCGAGGCGCCGTCCTTGCTGGGCTTGTCCATGTAGCGCAGCGGGGAGCCGTCGCCGTTCAGGTTGATCAGCTCGCCGATCCAGTAGTTCGGCGGGTTGGAGGGCAGGTTGGCGTAGAACTCGACCATCGTGCCGAAGATGTCGGAGGTGGCCTCGTTGAGGCCGCCGGACTCGCCGGAGTAGTTGAGGTTCGCCGTGGCGGAGGTGACGCCGTGGCTCATCTCGTGGCCGGCCACGTCGATCTCGGTGAGCGGGTGGGTGTTGCCGCTGCCGTCGCCGTAGGACATGCAGAAGCAGGCGTCGCTCCAGAACGCGTTCACGTAGTTGGAGCCGTAGTGCACCCGGCTGGTCGCGCCGACGCCGTTGTTCTTGATGCCGTTGCGGCCGAAGGTGTTCTTGTAGAAGTCCCAGGTGGCGGCCGCGCCGTACTGGGCGTCCACGGCGGCGGACTCGCTGTTGGAGGCCAGGCCGTTGCCGAAGGCGTTGGTCGAGTTGGCGACCAGCGTGCCGGTGCCGGAGGTCTTGTTCTTCAGGTTGACGGTCGACTGGCCGCCGCGGGTGGCGTCCTTCAGCTGGTACGAGGTGCCGCTCTGGGTGGTGGTCAGCGGGACGCTGCCGACGAAGACGCCCTTGCCGGTGCCGGAGGCGGTCTGCACCTGCTCGTGGGTGGACAGCACCTGGCCGGTGGCGGCGTCGGTGACCAGCAGCTGGCTGCTGGGGGTGCCGTCGGCGCGCACGCCCTCGACGGTGGTCCGGTACGCCAGGCGCGGGTTGCCGTCGCTCGCCCAGACCACCAGCTCGGCCTTGCCGGTCTGGTGTACGGCCGCCAGCGGGGACTCGTCCTTGTCCGCGGCGACGCCGACGGTGGCCTGGACGGCGCCGGTGGCCTGCGCGGCGGCCTTGTCGGCCGGGATCTGCGGGGCCAGGCTCGACAGGCTCAGCTGTGCGGAGACCGCCTTGTCGACCGACTGCACCGCGCCGCGGGCGTTCTGGTGGACGACCAGGTCGCCGCCGAGCACGGGCAGTCCGGCGTAGGTGCGCTCGAAGCGCAGGTGCCGGGTGCCGTCCTGGTCCACCACGGCGTCCTTCGCCACCAGTTGCTCCTGGCCGCCGAGGGCGAGGGCCTTCGTCAGCGGGCCGGACTGGCCGCCCGCCAGGGCGAGCGCCGCCGCGTGCTGCTCGGCGGCCTGCGCCTGCGCCGCGGGGATCGGGCTGGCCTGGGCGGCGGTGCTCACCTGGACGACGCCGGTGAGCAGGGCGGTGGCGGAGAGTACGGCGACTGCTGCGAGCTTTCGCTTCACGGACGAGTCCTTCCGGGTAACCGCGTGTGGGCGGTCGCGCCTCGTCCCGGGGGCCGGGGTCGGCACCTGAGGGGCGGGACGGGCGCTGACGTGCGGACCCCGTGCGGTCGAGCGGCGAGCCACCGGTGGGTGGGGGTGGTGGCTACCGGACGGGGTTGGCGGAAAGCATGACAATCGAGCAAATCAAATGACAGGTCTTGCTCATGAATTGGCCAAGTCCCGCCAGCCGGAAGGATTGTGAACGGGCGGACAAAAGGTGCGAATCACCCTGCCTTTCAGCGGGTTACCATCCGAACCGAGGCCTGATAGTCCGGCTGCGGACCGATCGGCCGTCAACTCCGCTGCGCCCCGCTCCCGTTGCCGCGCAGTCACACCGGTGCAATGTCCTGGTATGGACCTGGCCGCCCTTTTGGCGGGTTCCCGCCACGCGTCGCGCTTGTCCACCATCAGGACGGCTGGTAGCACCCGTCCCGTCCGCCGGTACGGTAAGGAGGTGCCCAAGCCCCTAGCCCTCGACTTCGACCCGATCGCCCGCGCCGACGAGCTCTGGACCCGCCGCTGGGGCGGGGTCCCCTCGATGGCGGCGATCACCTCGATCATGCGAGCCCACCAGATCCTGCTCTCCCGGGTCGACGCGGTGCTCAAGCCGTACGGGCTGACCTTCGCCCGGTACGAGGCGCTGGTGCTGCTGACCTTCAGCCGGACCGGCGAGCTCTCGCTGTCCAAGATCGGCGAGCGGCTCATGGTCCACCCGACCAGCGTCACCAACACCGTCGACCGGTTGGAGCGGGCCGGCCTGGTCGCCCGCCGCCCCAACCCGCTGGACGGCCGCGGCGTGCTCGCCGCGATCACCGGCCGCGGCCGCGAGACGGTCGAGGAGGCCACCCGGGAACTCATGGCGATGGAGTTCGGGCTGGAGGAGTACGACACCGAGCAGTGTCGGCAGGTGTTCGAACTGCTCAGGCCGCTGCGGATCGCCGCCGGCGACTTCACCGACGACCGCGGCGAGGGGGCTGCGCCGGAGCGGCCGTGAGGACGGCTACCCTCGTGGGAGCGGTGCGCGGATCCGGGCGTACCGGTCGATCCCTGCCGAACGAGGCGATGAAGAGTATGAAGGCGACCCCCCTGCTGGGCTGGTACCGGGCCCTGGCCATTGCGACCGGTGTGGCCCTGCTGGTGTTCTGCGGCTTCATGGTCGCGAAGTACGGCTTCGACGCGGCCGAGGACCTGACCACGTACGTCGCGATGCTGCACGGCTACCTGTACATCGGGTACTTCGTGGTGACCTTCCTGCTCGGGCAGAAGCTGAAGTGGCCGCTCGGCCGGATGATCCTGACCCTGGCCGCCGGCTGCATCCCGTTCGCCTCCTTCGTCTTCGAGCGCAAGGTGGTCCGCGAGGCCGCCGAGCGGCTCCCGGCCGGCGGCGACGCCCGCCAGCCCGCCGGCGTCTGATCCGACGCCCCGGCGAGTGCCCCTTCCCCCGCGGGGGAAGGGGCACTGCGCGTTTGCGGCCCCCGGCGTTTCGACCCCGGCATCCATCGACAGCTACTGGGACGTCCGAGTAAATTAGTAGGACGTCCTAATAGCTGTGCCGCCCCGGTGCCGTGGCGGCCGTACGGAGCGGAGTTCGGGGTCATGGACGCCGAGGAGATCGAGCGCGGACGGCAGCGCTGGCAGCAGCGGTACGACAGCGCCCGCAAGCGGGACGCGGACTTCACCACCCTGTCCGGCGACGAGGTCGAGCCGATGTACGGGCCCGCCCCCGGGCAGGCCGTCGAGGGCTTCGAGCGGATCGGCTGGCCGGGCGAGTACCCCTTCACCCGCGGGCTGCACCCGACCGGCTACCGGGGCCGCACCTGGACCATCCGCCAGTTCGCCGGCTTCGGCAACGCGCAGCAGACCAACGAGCGCTACCGGATGATCCTGGAGGCGGGCGGCGGCGGCCTCTCGGTCGCCTTCGACATGCCCACCCTGATGGGCTACGACTCCGACGACGCCAAGTCGCTCGGCGAGGTGGGCCACTGCGGCGTTGCCATCGACTCGGCCGCCGACATGGAGGTGCTGTTCAACGGCATCCCGCTCGGCGAGGTCACCACCTCGATGACGATCAGCGGCCCGGCCGTCCCGATCTTCTGCATGTACCTGGTCGCCGCCGAGCGCCAGGGCGTCGACCCGGCGGTGCTCAACGGCACCCTGCAGACGGACATCTTCAAGGAGTACATCGCCCAGAAGGAGTGGCTCTTCGCCCCCGAGCCGCACCTGCGGCTGATCGGCGACCTGATGGCGTACTGCGCCCAGGGCATCCCCGCGTACAAGCCGCTGTCCGTCTCCGGCTACCACATCCGCGAGGCCGGGGCGACGGCCGCGCAGGAGCTCGCGTACACCCTCGCCGACGGCTTCGCCTACGTCGAGCTGGGCCTGTCCCGGGGCCTGGACGTGGACGTCTTCGCGCCCGGCCTGTCCTTCTTCTTCGACGCGCACCTGGACTTCTTCGAGGAGATCGCCAAGTTCCGCGCCGCGCGCCGGATCTGGGCCCGCTGGATGCGCGACCGCTTCGGCGCCAAGACCGACAAGGCGCAGTGGCTGCGCTTCCACACTCAGACCGCCGGCGTCTCGCTGACCGCGCAGCAGCCGTACAACAACGTGGTCCGCACCGCCGTGGAGGCGCTGTCCGCGGTGCTCGGCGGCACCAACTCGCTGCACACCAACGCCCTGGACGAGACCCTGGCGCTGCCCTCCGAGCAGGCCGCCGAGATCGCCCTGCGCACCCAGCAGGTGCTGATGGAGGAGACCGGCGTCGCCAACGTGGCCGACCCGCTGGGCGGTTCCTGGTACGTCGAGGCGCTCACCGACCGGATCGAGCAGCAGGCCGAGGCGATCTTCCAGCGGATCCTGGACAAGGGCCGCGAGGACCACGGGATCGGCCCGATCACCTCCGGCATCCTGCGCGGGATCGAGGAGGGCTGGTTCACCGGCGAGATCGCCGAGGCGGCCTTCCAGTACCAGCAGTCGGTGGAGAAGGGGGACAAGCGCGTGGTCGGCGTCAACTGCCACCCGCGCAGCGTCACCCCCGAACTGGAGATCCTGCGGGTCAGCCACGAGGTCGAACGCGAGCAGGTGCGGGTGCTGCGCGAGCGCAAGGAGGCCCGGGACGAGGCGGCGGTGCGGGCCGGGCTGGACGCCATGCTGGCGGCCGCGCGCTCGGGCGAGTCGATGATCCCGCCGATGCTGGACGCGGTGCGTGCCGAGGCGACCCTGGGCGAGATCTGCAACGCGCTGCGCGAGGAGTGGGGGACGTACCGGGAGAACGCGTCCTTCTAGGTCCAATGCCAGTGACTTTAGGTTGTGTCGTGCTGGGTGACGGTGACTGTTGCCGGTTGTGGTGGTGGCCAGTTGTGGTGTTGGGCGCGTTTGAGGG